>JBFMAM010000355.1:0-2140 GCA_040755805.1 Nitrospirota bacterium | reverse complement strand
AGAGGAGAACGGATATCAGACAGCACTGAAAGAGCAGTTATTATCTGAAAAGCTTTTGAGAATAAAGCCGATAAAGAATATAAAAGATAAATATACCCGGATTATCGGTATATCAACCTTCTTTGAAAATGGCAAGGTTTTTGTTGATGAACATATGAGAGAATTTATAGAGGAATATCTTTTTTATCCTGACTCACCGCATGACGATTTACTTGATGCCATTGAAATGGCAATCTCTCAAATTTCACAGGTAACAGAGAAACCTTCTATAATATCCTCTTCCGGAAGAAGGGGAAGGAACAGTATATTAGAAGGATATGACGCAGGGCACTATACCAGCTTTCCTACTGGCAGGAGTTTAAGGAATTTATTAGACAAATATTAAGCGAATACTTAACCGGAGGAAATGTAATGAGGAAATATGACATGGCATTAAAACTTCTTCCAGAGCTTAAGCCGGAAGATTTTCCAGGGGACCTTCAAGACGTGTTAAATGAATGTGGTGAAGATGTCGCAAGAGCTTTATTAAGACACTTCTCCGGAGGCATTATTTACATATCAGGTAAATGGAAGGATACAGTAAAACAGAGGCTTATAGAAAAACACTATAAAGAGAAAACAGTACGGGAATTACAGGAGTTAACCGGATATTCTGAGACCCATATTTACAGGATTTTACGAAGGATTAAGAAAAAATCTTCTCAATAGGAATTTCCCATCTGGAAAACCGGTAGAGGCAAATTGCCAGATGTCCTACTTTTCCCGGGAAATATCGGACATAAAGGGTATATTCTACTTTGAGATGGGAGGACCCGACACCACAGGCCCGTTTTTATAACATCTGTGTTAACCCTGTCTGTAGTGATGGGAGAACCCGATTGTAATTTACCGGCAGGAGAAAGAGCCTTTTCCGGAGAATAAAAGCATAATCCTTAAAAGTTTATAGTAATATAGCAGGTTTCATAAGAAGATGTTCTTACGGAACCTGTTTTATTTATTCGGGAAGGTGAGATTATGAGCAATAACGGTTATATTTCCATACCTGAAGCGGCAGTAATTTCCAATAAAACTGAAGCCTGTATATATCGACATCTGAGAAAAGGTTCTATACACTTTCAGAAAGTTTCTGAACATGGGCGAACGGTGAAGAAGGTCAGGAGGTCAGATGTGATAGACTTCTTTAACATATCCTTTCAGAAAGTTTCTGAAAACTCACAGAAACATACAGACAGTTCAGAAACCATTACAGAAACCTTTCAGAAACTTACAGAAACCCTGAAAGAGGAATTAAATCTATTGCGGCAGGATAATATAACGGCCCTTGCCCCTATTAATCAGAACGTCTCCTTTCTTGTGAGGACTATTCAGGCAGAGAATAAGAGCCTATTTCAGAAAGTTTCTGAACAGGAGGAGACTATTAAGAGCCAGGCCGGAGACCTGGAAGGGGCAAGGAAGGAGAACTCTGATTTACTGGCAACCATAGAGGAGCTTAAGCGGAGACTGGAGGCAGAGGAGAAAAGGCCCTGGTATAAAAAATTATTGTAACCTTGTGTATTTTCCCGGGAAATTCTCCCAGGGGACCTGCTATAATCGAAGTTTTACCCTGTCTGTGGAAGGAGCCAGAAGGCCGGCGAAGGTCCAGAGATGCGAATATATAAAAAGTAAGGCCTTAAATCGAACTACAGAAGCCCTATTTTTCAATGGTTTTTGAATTTTTACCCGGATCTTTATCTTTCTCCCAGAGGACACCTTCCTTCTGATGGGGAACATACCCCTGCCAGATGCAGCAGAAAGGGAAACCTGGAAGGCTTATTTTCCTGACCTTCTCCCATTGTGAACTTTTCCGGCAGAAAGTATTCTCAATAGATTTTATTGCCTCCAGAAGGCCCATAGAAGGCCCCTGGAAGCCTCCAGAATGAAGAGAACATAGAAATTGATAATCAGTTTATCCGGCAGAAGGCCATATAAATATGAAATTCTGGAAGCCTTAATTAATTTCCAGGCTATTCCTTACGGTTTTAACAGGGAATTAGGCATTTCATTTTGTTGTTTATGACAGAACATTACATATCTTACATAATTTGCAAGAAATAATGTCGTTAAATCATTATTTAATGACATATTTTTATTATGCGAAAAT
>JBFMAM010000354.1:0-2162 GCA_040755805.1 Nitrospirota bacterium | reverse complement strand
TTCAACCTCGGCGAGATAGATGGAGCTCCCCTTTTTTATTTTTCTTATAAAACTCATAGTGTATACTATATACACTACAAGATAAAATGTCAAGTTTTTTATTTCCCCAAACTTCCTGATTCTGCTATAATTTCTGTATGTCTGATGTGTAGTGTACATTTTTTAGGGAAAAGTCAGATAAATTAAAAAATAAATTAAATTATGACCTCATAGTTGCTGGAGGATTATGTGATGGAACTGATGGGGTCTACGACAAAAATATAGGCATATTTACAAAGAGTATTATTTTGCCCTATAATCTGTTAGCTTATAAGCTAACAGATTATAGGAGGCAATCATGGTAAATAGCATTGAAACCCTTAAAGAACAGAGAAAGTCTTTATATGAAAAGTTGGGAAGAATCGGCAACTTTAGGCGTGGAACGCTCTCTGTAAATTATCGAAAATGTGGAAAGAACAACTGTGCATGTTCAAAAGAAGGACATCCTGGACACGGACCACAATACCTATGGAGCACAACAATTAAAGGGAAAAGCTATACCAGACAAATAAAGTTAGGCCCACAATTGCAGAAATACGTAGAAGAGATAGACAACTATCATAAATTTCAACATATTTGTAACGAGATTATTCAGATAAATGAGAAAATATGTAATTTATTACCAGCACGTGAAATAGAAGACGCCACCGAAATGCAAGAACTTAAAAAAAACTTACAGAGGCACTTTATGAGGAAATACAAAAAGAAGTTGACAGGATAGTAACCTTATCCTACAAGGATAAAGAAAAAGAAGGGCATATTGATTTGGAATCCCTTGAGAAGTGTATCCGTTTCTCTATGCATAGGATTGGCAGTATCATGCTTGAGGGATTGTTGAATGCAGATGGGGGCGATTACAGAGGCAGAAGCATTCCCTGTGGCAAGGGGCATGTTTATGAGTTTATGGAGTATCGAGGCAAGGAATTACTTACTGTTTTAGGCAAGGTGAAAGTAATGAGAGCATATTATTATGACAGAGGATGTAATGTTGGATTATGTCCTAAAGATAGGGCTCTTGATATAGAGTGGACATCCTTCAGCCCTGGCGTCAGGAGGATAATGGGCAGGGTTGGGGCATATAGACCTTTTGGTCTCGGACATGAGGACATAAAAGAGATGGTAGGGATTGAAGTCAATGCTAAGGAAATAGAGAGGATGTCTCATAGGTTAGGACAGCAGGCAGAGGAATTTTTACAAGGACAAGCAGAGATGTTATCAGCGGATAAAGTTATACCGATAAAATCAGTTCCGAAGATGTATGTTTGCATGGATGGGACAGGGGTTCCTGTAGTCAAGACAGAGGTAATGGATAGGCAGGGCAAAGGTGAAAATGGGGAGGCAAAGACAAGGGAGGCGAAATTAGGCTGTATATTTACGCAGACAATGGTAGACAAAGATGGGCATCCGGTAAGAGATGAGGATTCAACCAGTTACACGGGTGCTATTGAAATGGCGGAGGATTTTGGCAAGAGGATGTATGCAGAGGCAAAGTGTCGGGGTATCGAGGGGGCTGAGACGGTATGTGTAATAGGGGATGGTGCTCCGTGGATATGGAATATTGCAGATGAGCATTTTTACGGAGCGATTCAGATAATTGATCTTTATCATGCAAGGGAACATTACTGGAATGTGGCAAAGGCAGTTTTTGGTAATGATAGAAAGAAGTTGGAACCGTGGACAGAAAAACGGTGTGAGGAATTAGATAATGGGAAAGTAGAAAGAGTCATTGAGGCTATAAGAAGGTTATCGCCATCAACAGAATATGAAAGAGAGGTGTGTGAACGAGAAATTAGTTATTTTGATAAGAACAAAGAAAGGATGCGTTATGATGATTTTAGAAGGCAGGGACTTTTTGTTGGTTCTGGCGTTCTGGAAGCTGGTTGCCGAACAGTTATTGGACAAAGACTGAAACAATCAGGAATGCACTGGACGGTCAAAGGAGCTAATAGTATCATAGCCCTGCGTTGCTTACTCCTTAGTAATCGATGGGAAGACTTTTGGGATTATAGAGTATGTGCTTAAATGAAGCACCAATAAAATTGTCGCACACCCGTGAAACACTTTTTGTCGATTGGTTTCCTGTTTTAAGAGAATACAGGTTCTTAGTTACAATAGGTACCTTG
>JBFMAM010000353.1:0-2163 GCA_040755805.1 Nitrospirota bacterium | reverse complement strand
GTTTTTTGAATATGTTAGTTAAGGTAAAAATATATCTGGAAATGATAAAATTCGAGCACAGTATCTTTGCGTTGCCCTTTGCCTACCTCGGTGCATTTTTGGCACAGACAAAGGTTCCAGGTTTAAATACAATTTTCTGGATAACCCTGGCCATGGTTGGAGCAAGAAGTTTCGCTATGGCGCTGAATCGCTTGATTGATGCAGAAATTGATCGCCGGAACCTTCGAACTACTGAACGGGCTTTACCAAAAGGGCTTATTTCTGTTTCAAATGTTATTCTTTTTGCCCTTTTCAGTCTGGGTATATTTTTACTGGCAGTATATAATCTTGCTCCCTTATGCCGTTATCTGTGGCCTTTTGTTGTCATTCCATTTGTTATTTATCCATATACTAAGAGGTTTACGTGGCTTTCCCACTTTGTTCTTGGTTTTTGTCTGGGATTAGCTCCAGTAGGCGCCTGGGTAGCAGTGACCAACACATTAAGTTTTGAGTCTTTTCTTATAGGAGGAGCGGTTTTTTTATGGGTATCAGGGTTTGATATTATCTATGCTATTCAGGATATAGACTTTGACCGCCTGCAAAGACTTTTTTCTATTCCTGCTAAATTCGGCGTTAAGAGATCTCTTGAACTGACCAAATTGCTTCACATAGTCTCAATAGTGATATTAATCTGGCTTGGTATTCGTCTTAACTTAGGTCTATTTTACTTTACTGGTGTAGCAGCAGCAGCAATCCTTTTGATATATGAGAATAGCTTGATTAAGCCGAATGATTTATCAAGGCTTAATCTTGCTTTTTTTACGATGAATGGTCTTATCAGCGTGGTGATGTTTTCTTTTGTTGCTTTAGAGGTGATTCTGGGAGGGTAAGATTTGGCTGATTTTGTAGTTGGCATTACCGGAGCCAGTGGAAGTATTTATGGTGTCAGACTGATTCAGGAGCTTAGCCTGAGAAAGCATAATGTTAATGTGATTATAACTTCTGCTGGTAAAAAAGTTATGATGGAAGAGCTTGGAGTATCTGGCCTTGAGCAAATGGATGAAATGGGTCTGGCTGAGATCAGCAGTCAGGTAAAAATCTGGGAAAATGATAATTTTGATGCCCCGTTTATAAGTGGCTCAAGCGCACCGAAAGCTGTAGTTATCATTCCATGCAGTATGGGAAAGTTAGCGGCGGTGGCAAATGGTATCTCAAGCAATCTGCTTGAGAGGATTGCTGATGTATCTCTCAAGGAGAGGAGACAACTGATTCTGGTTGTCCGTGAGACTCCTCTTAGCCCGATTCATCTTGAGAATATGTTGAAGGTGGCAAGGGCAGGTGCTCAGGTTCTGCCAGCCATGCCTGCTTTTTATCATCACCCTGAAACAGTCAGTGATATGGTTGATTTCATTGTGGGCAAGGTTTTAAATCTTTTAAGAATTGAGCATAATCTATTCAAAGGGTGGAGGAAAGAGTAGGATCTTTATGCTATACAGAGGGTAGCAAAGTTGTCATTCCGCACTTGATGCGGAATCCAGGTTCTTTTTTCTGGATTCCTGCTTTCGCAGGAATGACTTGTGTGACTTTAATATATTTTTACTAAGAAGAGGCAAGAAATAAAATGGCGAAACATAATCTCAGGGAAATTTGGGAGAAAGTGGAAAGGGGCATAAGGCTTTCCAAGAGTGAAGCACTAACTCTTATAAACTCTGATGACATAATTTACCTTGGACAGCTTGCCTCTAAAGTAAAAGAGAGAAAAACAGGTAATTATGCGTACTTTAATGTAAATCGTCATATAAATCTGACCAACATTTGTGTGTCGAGGTGTAAGTTTTGTGCTTTTAGTCGCGACAAGACGGACCCCGATGCATATACCATGACAATCGGGGAGGTACTGGAGGCAGCGCAGTCAGCAAGGCATCTTGGTATAACCGAGCTTCATATTGTTAGCGGGCTTCATCCTGACCTTCCCTTTGATTACTATCTTGAGGTTATTACTCGCCTTAAGGAGGCTATGCCAGATGTTCATATTCAGGCCTTCACTGCTGTTGAGATCGGTTATTTTTCCAAAATCTCGAACCTCTCAGTTCAGGAAGTATTAATAAGATTAAAAAATGCTGGATTAGGTTCACTCCCAGGTGGAGGAGCTGAGATATTAAACCAACGTATAAGAGAGGCAGT
>JBFMAM010000352.1:0-2166 GCA_040755805.1 Nitrospirota bacterium | reverse complement strand
CTGAAAAAGTATCAGGGTAAAATACCCTACTTGAGTCTGTCTCGTAACCATAAAGCAAGAGGCCTACACCCGTGGCATACACCGGATTGTTTATAATACCTCTGCATCCTCTTATGTTTTCCGGGAAACCTATTCTCACCGGCAGTCCTAATATTGCCTCTGCCATCCTGTCGAGATCATTAAGTAGAGAACCGCCACCAGTAAGGACAATGCCTGATGATACAATATCGTATCCAGAGTTGGATATAAGTTCACCCTTTATTAAATTTAGTAACTCCTCGGCCCTCAGCTGTATAATCTCCGATAAATATCTACGGGGTATCTTTCTTTCCTGTCCTGCTTGAATTATATCTATCATATCTTCTTCACTTACCATATCTTGTGTAGCAGAGCCAGAGACTTTCTTAAGCCTTTCAGCTTCAGACACAGAAATCCTCAGGCCAACAGCAATATCATTTGTAAAATGGTTTCCTCCAATAGCAAGAGCACACGCATGTCTTATCCAGCCATCCTTATAAAGGATGATATCTGTTGTTCCACCACCAATATCTATAATGGCAACACCCATTTCTTTTTCATAATCTGTGAGTACTGCCTCTGCTGACGCGATGGGTTCAAAGACTATGTCAATAACTTCGAGATCAGCTTTATCGCAGCACTTAAGGAGGTTCTGTACTGAGGTAACCACACCTGTGAGCATATAGACCTTTGCCTCGAGCCTCATACCTGCCATTCCAACAGGGTCCCTGATGCCATTCTCTCCATCGATAATATACCCTGTTGGAATAACATGGAGTAACTCCCTGTCAAGTGGGATATATACAGCCCTTGCAGAGTCTATAGCACGCTCTACCTCAAGGTAAGTCACCTCCCTGCCTTTTATACCAACAGCACCATAACTATTAAAACCCTTGATATGACCGCCTGTAATACCAAGATATACAGCACTTATTTCAAGGCCTGTAATAGACTCTGCTGCCTTCACAGCTTCCTTTATTGATTCCACCGTAGACTCTATATTCACAACCACACCCTTTCTGAGCCCTTTTGAGACAGATGTACCGACTCCAAGTATTTTTAGTTCACCTTCCATAACTTCTCCAACAACAGCACAGATCTTTGTAGTTCCAACATCGAGCCCTGCGATAATACCTTCATGGTGAGCCTTCGGCGTGAGCTCAGTCGAACGCTGTCGAAACATCACTTAATCACCTCGGTTACAGGTTTCACGATCACCCTATTTGCAAATCTTAAATCTATATAATCAACAGGGATTTCCCTCCTCTTTATCTCGTCTTCTAATTCAATCAGCCTTTCGAGTTTCTCTTCATACCCTCCAGACCCTACTTTCACTACAGTTTCATCAATGATTACAGTGAGGTCCTGAGGCTTAAATGCGATTATCTCAATGTGGTTCCTTTCCGACGAAAAACCCTTATCTTTCATTAGCCTCGCAAGGTTAAGGGCATCTGAAAAACCCTCGCCCTCTTTAAACGGGTCGCCTGTGATTATCGGTAGGAAAGGTATTGGATTATCTTTAAGCTCTTCGAGGAGTCTACCCTTCTCATCTATTAGAAAAAGATGGCCATCCATATCGAGAAGTGCGAATGATACTGTCTCATCTATAGCCACTGATAGTGTCTCAGGAAATTCTTTCCTCACACTCACTGATCTGATCCAAGGAGATTTAAGTAATCTCTTACTTACCTCTCTGTTTGAAATCGTAACCAAACTTTCACATGATAATCCCCCCTTCCCCCCTTTACTAAAGGGGGGTGGGGGGGGATTATTTTCATTACAGTTAATCCCTGTGAGTGTCTTAAGTTCATCGTCTGTTAGGTGTTTATTCCCGATAAACACGATACGTTTAATGGGGAATACTGATTTTATTATGCCTGAAGATATATACACGGCTATTGCAAGGACAGCGAGAAGTAAGAAAACAGCGGTAATTTTCCAGAATATGCTACGGTTGTTTTTCTTTCTTACTTCTGTCTTCTGTCTTCTGTCTTCTGTCTTCTGTCTATTAGCCTTCATCAATAGCACCTCTAAGTATCTCTTCTATCAGGTCAGGAAAATCAAGACCTGCGTGCTTTGCTATCTTCGGTAACAGGCTCGTCTCGGTCATACCTGGAATGGTATTGACTTCGAGCACATAGGGATTAC
>JBFMAM010000351.1:0-2169 GCA_040755805.1 Nitrospirota bacterium | reverse complement strand
TTAACCAGTTAACCAGTTACCAATTAACAATACTGGTCAATCAATCCGTTTATAACTTCCCTTACCTTTGCCTGATGGGTTCTGGAGCCAACCCTACTTGTCTCTGAAGTTAATATTTCTAAGGCTATTTCCCTAAAGATAGGATTATCTTTAGAGAGCACCCCTCCTCTTACCTTCAGGGTCTTACCAATCATAAAAGGACCGCGAATAGTGGGTGCATATTCACATTTACCCGATTCCCTCAAACCCCTTACCACGTTGATTATCTTTTCTGAATCTTCGAGGGAAAGGCCTGTCTTGGCTTGCGTAATAGCTATCTCTGTCTCTTTATTAAAGTGATCTAAATCTATGGTAATCATTCTATCTCTTAAGGCATCCTGACTTCTATAAACACCCGCATACTCTTCTGGGTTAGAAGTAAAGATAGCTGTAAAGTTAGGATCAACACGGAGATAGCTTTCTCCGCCTTCCCTTCTGGCGGGCAGATCAAGCATCTTCTCTTGAAGGACGGAAAGTAAGACATTGTTTGCTTCGGGGCGGGAGCGAGTAAATTCGTCGTAGATTAAGGTAAATCCATATTTGCAGGCTACAGTTAAGCGGTTATCCACCCAGCGCCTCTGCATATCCTCTTCGGTCTTTAACACTGAGTGGATAAAATTATCGACTACCTTTCTTAGGCGGTAGCCATATTCTCCTCCCACCAAATCTGACGTGGAGAATTCTTCATCTCCGTGGATCATTACTACCGGCCGGCCTACCTTAGAGGCCACGTGCATAGCCAGGGTAGTCTTTCCCGTCCCAGATACTCCTCTAAAATGTATTGGGAATCCAGCAGAGATATAAGCTAAGGCCCTCTCGGTTATAGCTTTTACCTGGGGGGTCTCCACAAAATTGGGCAGGGACCTTGGCTCTAATACAGTAGTTAATTCATCAATTGGCATTTTACACCTCCTTAATTAACAAGCGCATCTACCATTATGCCATCAGCAGATGGGCTAATTAATTTTACTTTCCCCTATGAATTTATCCAGGAGGGGCAATATCTTGTAAAAGATCAGTATTTATATAACACCTTTACCTCTACAAGCAAGACAAGGAAGACCATCTGGAGCCTGGCCACTGCCTTTGCATTTAGGACAAGTCTTTGCGCCTTCTGACACGGTAACTACACCCTTGCCTCCGCATACAGTACATGTAATCCTTTTATCAAGGTAAATACCTGTTCCATTGCAGAAGGCGCATTTTATAGTTGGGGGTGTAACGCTTACTTTGCCTCTTCCTAAACAGACCTGGCAGATAGACAAAAGAGATAGAAGCCCAAAGGGGTCTTTACCTTTGCCTTTACAAAAGGCACATTCTATTACAATCATTATCTCACCTTATCCTTAAAGTCTTATTCATCTCATCCCAGATTTTGCTTGCTTCAGCCAAATCTGCCCTTACCCTGACATCATAGGAAGCAATAATGTCTTCTGTAACCCTTTTCATATCATCAGCTACTCCCATCTTTAGTCCCTCCTTTTTACTAATAAGTTCATAAGTAAGAATGCATCTCATCCAATTTTTGTCATTCCGTGCTTGACACGGAATCCAGTGTCTTTCTGGATTCCCGCTCCCCGATCGCGGTCGAGGACAAGTTTCGCGGGAATGACTGTCTTACTAATGAACTCCTTCTTAATGGACCCCATCTCTTATTTCTCTTTTCCTTCTATAGTGGAAAATATAAATTCTCCTCTTTCCTGACCCGACCCTCCTCTAATAGTCTCTTGGCTATTACACCCAATCTTGTTCTGGCGACCCCAAGGGGCTCTTCCATATCGCTAACTTTCACACCTTCTGGATGCCTCTTAATAAATCCAAATACCTTTTCTTCCAAGCCCACTTCCACCTCTTCAACTACCTCTTCTACAGGCATTACCTTTACCCCGGCTTCTACCAAAGGTTTAAGGCCTCTTTTCTTAGCCATCGTAGACAACAGATCTTTCCAGGCTCTAGCAGTTTCTACCCGCTCTTTCTTATAATCTGCCAGAAGATCAGCAACCGCAGCGGCTCTCTCCTTATCCTCTGCATTAAACCCCCGAAGAAGCTTAGAGACTTCAGTGGCCCTCTCCTTATCCTCTGCATTAAACCCCCGAAGAAGCTTAGAGACTTCAGTGGCCCTCTCCTTAT
>JBFMAM010000350.1:0-2169 GCA_040755805.1 Nitrospirota bacterium | reverse complement strand
CTTGACAGCGGATGACCCGTGTAATATATTTAGATTAAGATAAGAAGCCCAGAGTGATGAGTTATTAGGGGGCAGCTCTATTTAAAATGGATCCTTTGTCAAGGACATTTTGAAAAAGAGGCATTACAAATTAAAAATGAATCATGTATCCTCTAAACATGGAGGAGATATGACGACTAAAGCACTGAATGTTATATCCTCATCGGATTAGTATTCAGTGCTTTAACTTTTATCTCATATCTGTCTAGCATATGTATCAGTTTATGGAGTCATTGGAATTATTCAAGGAATTTATGACCGGCAGTAAGTCACTCAATTATGTTAAGCGCTATTGCCTGCAGCTAGATGAATTTAAATGGCAGTGGTTTTATTACCAAATGAAAGAACCGGTTGAGTTCGTCGTTGATATAGAGTACCTATTCTATATCTTGAAGTGGATTCTGAAAGATGATTTTGACGACCTCGGTTATGCTGTTTATTTTCAGGTTATTATGGACCCGGAAATGCGTCCTGAACCTTTAATTAAGGATGAATGGTGGACAATTCTGGACAAAAGGTACAGAGGACGACTCATGGATGACCTTCCTATATGGGATAGTGACCATATAGATGATTCTACCCTCATGAAGGCAATAGAAGAAGATATTGTTGTCAGATTTTGATGGGATATTCTCCTGTGCGGAGATATTCTTCATACTGGTTCGGTGATAGCTTTGCCAAATCCCACTGGTATCTGTCTTTGTTATAGTAATCCATGTAAATATCCACTTCACTTTTTAAGTCATCGAAAGTATTGCACATGTCGATATGCATTTCATCCTTCATGTGCCCGAAGAAGGATTCTTGTGGAGCATTATCCCAGCAGTTTCCTCTGCGGGACATCGACTGGCGCAGCTCTTTGTCTTTTACAAGTGTCTGGAACTGAACACTTGTATAGTGGCATCCCTGATCTGAATGTATTAATGTTTCGGTACTTAGAGATATACCATGTTTTTCAATCAGTATATTGACCGTTTCCAATACAAAATCAACCTCCAACGATTCGCTGAGCACATATGCCAGTACTTGTTTCGTAAACGCATCCAGAATGGTAGACAGGTATACCTTGCAGCCGTTCCCATAAAACATGTATGTAATGTCTGTCAGCAGTACCGTACGCGGCCCATACTCCTTGAATTTACGATTAAGAAGGTTATCAGCCACATTGCTCGTTTTAAGTGCTTTTGCCATACGTCTATATGGATTGGCCTTCCTTATGGGACAGAAAAGCCCGAACTTTTTCATTAAGCGGCTGATTTTCTTCTGGTTCATACGAATACCCATATGCAAAAGCCGCATATATATCCCACGACGTCCTTTGTCGTATCCTCTGAACTGATAAGCCTCAAGGATTAGTTCGAAATCGGCCTTATCCATTTCATCTCTTGTGTTCCGTATATGGTCTGACTTAAGCCAGTTATAATAGCCAGACCTGGAGACACCTGCGGTTTCACATAGCCATGTGATATTCAGACAGTTATTATCTTTTTGTGTCATTTCTCTGATGAGCTTGAATTTTTCTTGTGGGCTTGCTTCCGCTCCGATACATATTTGGCTTTCCTGTCTAAAAATTCGATTTTTTTTAAAAACTCATTTTCCTGTTTAAGAAATTTCACCTGATGCTCCAAGCGAGCAATGCGTTCTTTATCTGATAGTTCCTTCGTCGAAGGCCGACCGGAACATTCCTTTCTCATGTCGCTAACATCACCATTGCGAGCCTGATATTTATATACATTTACAACAAATCTATCTATGCGCTTCTTACCAAGTATATGTGGATCAAATCCCATCTCTCTTAGGATTATCGAAGGAGGATTCCCTTGAAGATACTTTTCTGTAAATACAACTTTAAATTCATCGGTATAGGTAATTGCTTTATTACTCACATTCTTTACATATGGATTTAATTGTAATTGCTGTACCTGTTTATCGGTGAAATAATTTTTGCCCATAACCATCCTCCTCATAAATAGATTGTAACAAAAAAGACCCTGCAAAACAGAGTCAATTTAAAAATTGGTCATTAAGCCTCTTTTTATAATTGTCTATTTTACAGGATCCATTTTAGTTTGGCCATCCTCCTTTTTTTTATTGTACGTGGGCTATCAAATTGTTGATCCACTTCTTGGA
>JBFMAM010000349.1:0-2175 GCA_040755805.1 Nitrospirota bacterium | reverse complement strand
TAAAAGACTTTACGAACTACAGTTTAGTGTCCAAGATGTGAATGTATCTACTTTATAACCTTATATATATCATTGCCCTGTTTTTTTTATTACCTTTCCAATATCTCAAAAGACCAAAAGAATTAAGGAAGAAGTGGCTCAGAGAAAAATTCGGTTTAATTAAAGGGGGGTTCGGGGGGATTATCTGGGTTCATGCTGTATCTGTGGGAGAGGTCATGGCAGCACTACCCTTGCTTAAAAGGCTCTGTGAGAGATATCCATCGAGGGGCATAATCCTGTCAACAATCACTGATACAGGACAGAGGGTAGCAAGGGAAAGGGCACCTGAAGGAACAGCGGTTATTTATCTTCCATTTGATATCACTTCAATCCTGAATTTAGTCTTAAAAGGGATAAGACCAGAGATTTTAATAGTAATTGAGACAGAACTCTGGCCGAATATTTTCAGGGTATTTAAAAAAAACATGATTCCTATCATTGTACTTAATGGAAGGATTTCTGAAAACTCGTTCAAGGGATACAAAAAGATATCTTTCTTTATGAAAAGAGTCCTATCCTGTGTTGATTTCTTCGGTATGCAGGGTGAGGTTTACGCCGAAAGGATAAGAAGCCTTGGTGTTGATGAAAGTAAGATTAAGGTTTTGGGCAATTTCAAATTCGATACAAGACCTCCTTCACAGATACCTGAATGGACAGAGAAGATAAAAGGGCATGTTATCGTGGCAGGTAGCACGCATGAAGGAGAGGAGGAATTTATAATTTCTGTATATACCAGGCTTAAAGGAGATTTTCCCTATCTCAACCTTGTCATTGCTCCGAGACATCCTGAGAGGTTTAAAGAGGTTGAAGATATGTTGAAATCTAAAGGAATTTCATTTTTAAAGCGTTCAGAGTTCAAAACTTCTAATCCCCCCATCCCCCCTTTAGCAAAGGGGGGTGAGGGGGGATTTTCTGAACTCCAACCTTTTGCTGGCACTATTATCCTTCTTGACACCGTTGGTGAACTATCGGCGATTTACGGCATATCAGATATAGCAATCATTGGCAAGAGCTTTAAAGAATATGGAGGCCAGAATCCCCTTGAACCTGCATACTGGGGGAAGCCTATATTATGCGGACCGCACATGGAGAATTTCCCTGTCATCAAGGATTTCTATAAAGTAGGAGCAGCCCTTGAGGTTAATGAGGAAGGGCTTTATCCAAAATTAAGAGAGCTTCTCTTTTCGCCTGAGAAGGCAAAAGAAATTGGCTCAAAGGCACAGGAACTATACAGAAGAAATGCAGGCGCTGTTGAAAAGGCAATGGAGATTATCGCAGGGTACATTTCTGATTAAGAAAGATTAAGAGTTTGGGCTGGTTAAGTTGTAGAGGCAAGGGATAAGAGTTATAATATGACGCATGATAAAGAACACATTCAGCATACTCGATGGAATCGGCCAGAAGCTCGAAAAAAGACTCTGGAGAGAGGGTATCCTTACATGGACTGATTTCCTTCACATAGATACTCTTCCATTTATAAATCCCGAGAGAAAAAGGCTCATGGATGATGCCCTATTTTTTGCAGATAACGAGTTAAACGCCGGTAATGCAGAATATTTTGCAGGTACTCTGAAAAGGAATGAGCACTGGAGGCTCTTTGATATCTTTAAGGACAATGCCGTTTGTCTTGACATTGAGACAAATGGTCTTCCTCCTAATAGAGGAGGCTATGTGACCCTTGTCGGTATGTACGACGGGAAGCGCTACAGGTGCTTTGTAAGGGGAGAAAATCTTACGGCAGAAGCCCTGAACGAAGAACTCTTTAAGTATAAATATCTTATAACATTTTATGGCTCTGTGTTTGATATCCCGTTTCTCCGCTTGTGTATCCCCAGAATCAGATTCGATATCCCACATTTTGACCTCTGTTTTGGTGCAAGGAGACTTGGACTTAAGGGTGGGCTAAAGAGTCTTGAGCCACATTTCGGGATTGAGAGGCAGGAAGAGGTGAGGGGGATGGACGGTTACGATGCGGTCCTCCTCTGGCAGAAGGCAAAAATGGGAGTTAGCAGAGCACTCGATTTACTCACGCTCTATAATAAAGAGGATACCGTAAATCTCTTTGGCATAGCAGATATAATCTATAGAAGGCTCAGGGCCTCAACAGGCATCGATGAATATCTAGGCAGTTAGAAG
>JBFMAM010000348.1:0-2179 GCA_040755805.1 Nitrospirota bacterium | reverse complement strand
TTAAGAAGCTTTTTTCTGTTGCAGAGAGGTTTGGATTTGAGGTAAAACTCTGTCCCCTGTCAGATAAATTTATTGAAATAGTGAAGAATCCTAAGTTCGGCTATGGAAGGAACATGAACCCATGTATTGATTGTAAAATCCTGATGCTTAAAGAGGCGAGAATGCTTATGAGTATGATAGAGGCAGATTTCATTGTAACAGGCGATGTGCTCGGCCAGAGGCCGATGAGCCAAAGAAAAGATGTGCTCTATCGTATTGATAAGGAGGCAGGAGTTACAGATTATGTGTTGAGGCCACTCAGCGCAAAATTCTTGAAGGTCACAACCCCTGAGGCCAAAGGAATTGTTAACAGGGATATGCTCTATGACTTTTGCAGCCGTTCGAGAAAGCCACAAATGGCTCTATCGAGGGAGCTCGGACTTACCGATTATCCCGCACCTGCAGGAGGGTGCCTTCTAACAGAACCAAATTATGCACATAGGCTTAAAGACCTGTTGACTTATAATTCTGATCCTGCTTTTAAAGACCTTAGCCTGTTGAAGATTGGTAGGCACTTCAGGTTCTCTCCTTCATGTAAGATCATCGTTGGGAGGGACAAGACCGAGAATGAAACAATAGTCTCCCTATCAGGGGAGAGCGATTACCTATTGAAGGTTGAAGGGTTTGGAAGCCCGATAACATTGCTGAAAGGAGAGATTACTGATGAGGCATTAAGGGTTGCGGCCTCTATCTGTGCAAGATACTCTGATGCAAAGAATCTTTTTAAAGTGGATGTAATAGTCATCAATGGAGATAATACATTTAGACTCAGAGTTTCACCGGCAGGAAATGAAATAATCGGGGCTTTAAGGATAGAGTTAAAATCGCCAATAACCAAATAAAATGAGCAATTATCAATGCAAAATTATAAAGTCAAAGGCTTACGGTTAGCCCCGTTAGAGATTTTAGCTCTAACGGGGTTAGGAAGCCCGTATCGTCAAACGGCGATGGCATTCGGCTCTTTCGACTCTTTGACGTTACCGAATGACGATACCGGCATCGTAACCTTAACCGTATTACGAAAAACAGTAAAATTAATAATTGCTCATTGATAATTTTAACTTGAAATTATAGCCTGACAGGCACTCCTTTAGATTTCAGGTATTCCTTTGCCTCTCTGATTGTGTATTCCCTGTAATGAAATATAGATGCTGCAAGGACTGCATCTGCCTTTCCATATACGAGTCCTTCATATAGATGCTCTAAGTTCCCTACACCTCCAGATGCAATAACAGGAATAGATACAGCCTCAGAAATTGTTTTTGTGAGTTCAATGTCATAGCCATCCTTAGTGCCATCCTTATCCATGCTTGTTAGCATAATCTCACCTGCTCCGAGTTCTTCCATCTTTTTAGCCCATCTTAGTGCATCAATCAGTTTCATCTTTCTGCCACCGTGTGTGGATATAGCCCATAATCCCCCCTCGCCTCCCTTTTGAAAAGGGGGGATGGGGGGGATTTTTTCAGGAAGTTTAAGACATACATCTTTTAAGGCTGGGGCATCGAACCACTTTTCACCGGTAGCATTAGGCAAACTACCGTATACACGCTTGGCATCAATTGCTACCACAATGCACTGGCTACCAAATCGCTCAGCAGCTTCTCTAATAAAATACGGGTTGCTGACAGCAGCCGTATTTATGGATACTTTATCGCACCCTGCCTTGAGTAGCTCTCTTATATCATCGATGGTTCTAATCCCCCCGCCAACAGTAAGAGGCATGAAGACCTCCTCAGCAGTCCTCATGACAACACCAATAATTATATTTCTCTTTTCGTGAGAAGCAGTAATATCCAGAAATATAAGTTCATCAGCACCCTGTTCGTCATAGAACTTTGCATTCTCAACGGGGTCACCTGCATCGCGCAGATTCACAAAGCTAACACCTTTAACCACGCGACCATCTTTAACATCAAGGCAGGGGATTATTCTCTTTGCAAGCATCTATCCTCTAAACCCTTTGCTCCGAAAATGTCATTCTCTGGCTTGACGAGAGAATCCAGTTCCGCTTTTTCTGGATTCCCCGATCAAGTCGGGGAATGACAGATTATATAAATTTTAGTTTATGGACAAATACTAATTAATGACTGATGACTAATGACTTTAAGAGAGAGGAGTTAACTTGCAACAGAAGAGATTC
>JBFMAM010000347.1:0-2182 GCA_040755805.1 Nitrospirota bacterium | reverse complement strand
CGCCGTTCTAACTGCTTTTGGTTTCCATAAGGTCTCATGAACTCTATGATACATAAATTCAAAAATATTTTCCATTATTTATGCGTAATTCAATAAGATGACAAATTCTTCTCTTATATTGTCGTAACTAAAAAGTGCTCCTTTTATATCATCTTCGCTATACATCTCAAGGGCTTTCTTGAATTCTTTCAACACACCAACATAATCAATCACAAGCCCTGCATCTTTTAAATCCTTGAATGGTCTATTTGTCCTTGCTACTGCCTGTAAAAGTCTGTGTTCCTTGAGAGGCTTGTCAAGGTACATGACTTGAAGAACTGGCGCATCAAAACCTGTGAGCAACATATCGGTGACAATCAATATTTTTGGGAATTCCTCCTCTTTATATTTTTCTATAGTCTTTTTTCTTATATCCTCTATATCCTTCCCTCCATACTGTGCTTTAGCTTCAGCTACCGCTTCCTGCAGTATGGGTTCCTCCTCTCTGCCGAGAGTAATAATTGTATGCACGTATTCTCCAGGTAGATGTTTATAGAATTCCTTCCTGTAAACCTCGCAAGCCTTTCTGCTTCCTGCTACTACCATAGCCTTAAACTTTCCATCGATGTTTTCTTTAAAATGTGCTGCTATATCCTCAGCAATCACTTTTATCCTTTGCGGATTTTCGAGGAAGAGTTTTATTGCATTAAGTCTTTTTTTGACCTTGTCTTCAATATCATCTCTTATTTCTTCAGGGATTTCTTCGAGTTCCGTTTCTAAAAAGGCTTCTAACATATCCTTTTTAAGATGAGCTTCCTTTTCAAGCCGTGGTTGATAAACAATTTTTACAGTAAATTTATCTTTAATCGAGTCAGTAATGAAATATCTATCAAGATAGGGTTCCTCAGGCGGATAACTGAATTCTAAGTATGTATCCCGTCCTCTCTTTGATATGGGGGTACCGGTGAGAGCAAAGAAAAAGGCGTTCTTAAGCATGGCTTTCATTTGCGCTGCAAGGGTCCCATATTGTGTCCTGTGACCCTCATCCACAAAGGCGATTACATTTTTTCTATTCATTATGGTTTCTTTGAGTTCTGAAACCTGCTCAATCTCTTTCTGCAACTCTCTCAGTTCTTCTTGTCTGAATTTATGAATTAAGATTATAAATATACCACTTTTGCCTCGATAGTCATCATATTTAAGAATTTCCTTGAGTTCCCAAACTGAGCCGATGATTTCAGGCTCAACAATATCCAATGAGTAGAATTCTTTGTAAAGCTGTTCCTCTAATTCAAGCCTGTCAACGATAAAAAAGACCGTTGGATTTTCGAGCAGATTTGAGTAGTACAGTTTATTTGCAGCAAATATCATGGTGAGCGTTTTGCCGCTCCCCTGCCAGTGCCAGATAAGCCCCTTATTCTTAAGTCCATGAGTCGTGAGTCCTGAGTCTATTGAGTTCATAGAGTCTTGAGTCTTTAACACTTTGACTCTTTGACCCTTTGACTCTATTGACTCTAAAAACTCCTTGACTCTATTGACTATTTTATTAGCTGCTCTATATTGCATATAACGTGTTACAACTTTCGTTGCTTCCCCGCGCTCTATCCTGAAGAAAAGAAAATTTTCTATGATATCGAGGATTGTGTCTTGTGAGAGCATCTCGATGATTGAATCGATGGAATCACTTTCATCAGAAAATCCCCCCATCCCCCCTTTACTAAAGGGGGGTGAGGGGGGATTACTTACTTCAGCATGCCATTCATTGACCTTTACCTCATCTTGCCAAGGAACTATAGGAAAATATTTGGCAATGCTTTCAGCGGCAACCCCAATCTGAACATACTTGTATAACTCCGGGACAATCCTTTCGTAATCTTTTATTTGCTTAAAAGCGTTATACCAGTCTTCAGACATGCTCGCAGGGTTTTTGCATTCAATATTTACAAGAGGGATGCCATTAATATAAAGGATTAAGTCTGTTCTTATCCTTTCCCTGCCGTCATAATTGACCTGTCTTGTTACGATGAACTCGTTGTTACTAATGTCGGTAAAATCAAAAAGTCGGATATAGTTAACAACCCTCTCCTTTTCAAACTTTACAGGGATACCGAATTTGTAGAAATTTAAAATCTTTTTTGAACCTTCAATGCCTGACAAAGTCAGCATGAGCTCATTGATTGCCTTATTAATTTCTTCAATCCCC
>JBFMAM010000346.1:0-2199 GCA_040755805.1 Nitrospirota bacterium | reverse complement strand
AATTCTGAGGCAGCCTTTCCTGTCTTTATTTCATAGTATATAATAAATTTTATGATTGCGATTATTGATTATGGAATGGGAAACCTGAGGAGCGTTGAGAAGGGTTTCCTTAAAGTCGGTGTGGATACGAGGGTTGTTTCAGACCCTAAGGCAGTGGATAATGCTCACGCAGTTGTGCTTCCAGGTGTGGGGGCATTCAGGGACTGTATGAGAAATCTTGAAGAGATGTCACTCATAGAATCGGTTGTGAGGTCGATTCAAAAAGGCAAGCCATATCTCGGCATCTGTCTCGGTCTTCAGATCTTATTCACAGAATCAGAGGAGTTCGTTGCATGTGAAGGACTCGACATCTTCAAAGGGAAGGTTATGAAATTCCGATTCGGAGACTTCGGCGAGCTCAGTCGAGCCGTTCAAAGTGGACTGAAGGTTCCGCATATGGGCTGGAATACGGTAAAGATTCTGAGAAGGCCACCAATCTTTGATAATATACAGGATGAAGTTTTCTTTTATTTTGTCCATTCCTTCTATGTTGTACCCGATGATAAGGATTTAGTTGCAACTACGACCGAATATGGAATAAATTTTACCTCTATGGTCTGGAAGGAGAATATCTTTGCAACCCAGTTTCATCCTGAAAAGAGTCAGGAACTTGGGCTAAGGATTTTAAAGAACTTTGGTGATTTTGTTAGAAGACATTAAGTCAAATACAATAAACCAGGACACAGAGAAAAAGATGCAAGACAAATTCATGAACAACTCAAGAACAATTCCGTCATTCCGCACTTTGATGCGGAATCCAGTCCCAAAAATAGGTCAGGCGTCCCGCCTGACATTAAATTCAACCGAGGCAAGATGCCTCGGTTATTTTCATTATCCTTTATGTCTCTTTGAGACATGATTGTTTCATTTCTAAATAATTCTCTTTATCCTCTGTGCACTCTGTGGCTAAATATTATTTGAATCTCTCATTCAGCAGTTCTTTTATCGTTTTTCTTAACAACGGATGTTTTTTATCAGGTGCGATCTCACATAGAGGTCTCAAAACAAAATCCCTCTCGTGCATTAACGGATGTGGAATTTTTAAATCATCTTTATTTAAGGTAATATCATCAAAAAGTAGAATGTCGAGATCAATTGTGCGTGGTCCCCATTTAAATGACTCTTCTCTGCCAACCTCTTTCTCTATATCCTTTAATATCCTTAAAAGCTCTTCTGGCTCCAGTCCTGTCTCTATTTCTAGTACCATATTTATGAATTGTGGTTGATCCTTTACACCCCACGGCTCGGTCTCATACATAGAGGATCGCTTTTTGACAGTTATTCCTTTTTCTTGCAGCAGTTCTATTGCGCGCAGACAGTTCTCTTGCCTGTTACCAAGACTAGAGCCAATGCCAATGTAGACTATAGCCATAGTAGTGTCCGTGTCAGTTATCAGTGTCAGTAACTTATTATAACTGACACTAACCACTGACACTAAATCACTGATTTAATCCTTTCCACTGCCTCTTTAATCCTGTCTGTAGATGAAGTTAACGCAAATCTTACATACCCTTCCCCTTCTCCTCCGAAGCCATTACCAGGTGTTGCAAGAACTCCTGCTCTGTTCAGTAGATGTGTTACAAAACCCAACGAATCAAAATTAGATGGTACCTTTGCCCAGATGTAGAAAGTTGCTTTCGGTTTAATAAGATGCATGCCGAGTTTTTTTAACCCGTCGTAAAGGGCATTTCTCCTTTCCTGATAAGTCTTCCTTATTACCGAAAGGATACTGTCATCTGTATCGAGGGCAACTATGGCTGCTTCCTGTATGGCCTGAAAAACTCCTGAATCGAGGTTTGTCTTTATCTTTCCGAGGCCTGCTAAAACCTCTCTATTCCCAACAGCAAAACCAATCCTCCAACCTGTCATGTTATAAGTCTTTGAAAGGGAATGAAACTCAATACCCATTTCCTTAGCTCCATCAACCTCAAGGAAACTCATGGGTTTTTTGTCATCATAATAAATCTCTGAGTATGCAGCATCATGGCATACTATGATGTTGTATCTCTGTGAAATGTTTATAACATCTTCATAAAATCTCCTGTGAGCTATTTCAGATGTAGGATTATTTGGATAGTTTATAAACATTAGTTTTGCTTTTTTAAGCACATCCTCTGGAATAATAGAAAAATCAGGTAGAAAATTTTTTGCCTCAATAAG
>JBFMAM010000345.1:0-2246 GCA_040755805.1 Nitrospirota bacterium | reverse complement strand
TAAAAGAAAAACCACATCCACCAGTGGGGCAATGTTCAAATGAGTATGGTAGCGTCTTTTGCGTTCAAATTCCATCTTTATATCCCTCTATGATTGATATAAAGCCATATCCCGTGTTAGTATTTACCAAAAGAGGAGGTGAGAAAATGGGTAAAAAAGTCGTTTTAGAATTACCAAATAGTATGTTTGATAAAGTAATGAAGTTCAAAGAGGAATCACGCCTTCCAGATGAACAGTCTGCAATATATGAGCTTATCAGGTATGCATTAACACTTCCCCCGTATTTCAGGGATTTTGACTGGGAAATGGCAGAAAAAGAAGCAGACTCGGATATAGCATCAGGAAGGGTTAAGGAGTTTTCATCGGTAGATGAACTCATCACTGATCTAAATGCATGAAAATAGTCAGAACGGACTCCTTTAAGAAGGACTATAAGAAACTCCCACATCATGTCCAGAAAGCCTTTGAGAAAAAGATTAGGCTTTTTATAGAAAACATTCAGCATCCATCTTTGAGGGTTAAAAAACTGGAAGGGCACGAAAATAGATGGGAAGCAAGTATCACGATGTTTTATCGTTTTACCTTTGAAATTCACGAAGGATATTATCTCCTCAGAAGGATTGGTCCCCACGATATGCTCAAAAAACCTTAAAGGTCTTTTAGCCCGCATCTTTACACCTCATATAAAGACTCATTGTTATCTCCTTCAGCACAAAGGCTATATCATCAGCCTGTTTCTCAAGATAGTGATGCCCTATGTGAATGGGTATTGCTACAAGTAATCCTGCTGCCGTGGTAATCAATGCCTCCCAGATACCTCCAGCAAGCATGGAAGGATTTACACTTGAGCTATGGGCTATTACCATAAATGCCTTTATCATTCCTGTAACAGTGCCTGTCAGACCTAAAAGGGGTGCAATCGTTGCAATTAAACTGAGCCAGCTTAATCCTTTCTCTATTTTCTTTACTTGTCGGGTACCAATTAGTGAAAGCTCCTTTTCATCACAGCCGTTTTTTAATCCTTCCAGTATGGGAGTTAAAATGGCAGGGTTTGCTTTCATTTTCAGAACGTCATCTACGGGCCTTTCTACCTCGCTTAAAATCTGTCTATACTGGATAAACTTGTTAATCAATATCGCAACTCCTACAATGGAGCAAAGGAGTATGGGATACATCAAGAAACCGCCTTTCATGAATAAATCAATCATCAATCCCTCCTATTAAACTGTTCAAACTGTTTGAACTGTTCAATTTCAATGATCCCTCCTCAGGGTAAACCCTGTTAGAGACGCCATCCTAAATGACGATGCATTATCCATGGAATTATCTATTCTATTTTTCATCGCCTCTCTGAAGATGAGTCATTCTCTAACAGGGTAAATCTTATAGGCAATAGTGCCCGTGATGCTATGGGCTTCCTATCCTTTATTGCTGGCTGAAATGTTGACCTTTTTACTGCCTCCACAGCCGCCTCTGTAAAACCATAGCCGGCATTTTCAACGACTTCTATATTTAAAAGTTTCCCTTTCTCATCCATAGTTAATCTCAAGATCACCCTGCCTTCTTTCCCCATTCTTCTTGCAATCATGGGGTAGTTCGGTAATTCCCTACGTAAAAACCTTGGACCTTCTATTGATCCGAACTCCACATCTTGGATTTGAGGTGCGGGAGAAGCCTCCCGCACCTCTGTGAAAGGAGGGTTAGGAATGTAAGACGAAGGTAAAGAAATACTCTCTGCTTTATTAGAAATTACCGTCGGCTCTACGATCTTGTTCTCCAGCACTTTGGGCTTTTCTTCTATAATTTGGGGTTTCTCTGGTTCTTTTATCTCCTCTCTTACTTTAGGGGTCTCTAAGGTCTTTTGTTTTTTCACAACCTTAGCCCCCTGAATGACAGGTCTATCATCGTTCATTACAAAAAGCTCCACCTCAGCAACTCTCTGAACAACAGCCATTGAAACTGGGATGGTCATAATCAAAACATGAATAACAATTGAAATAAGCATTCCATAGTTATTCTTTATTTTTCCCATCCCTCCACCACCAATACATCTCCACTTAAGCGGTATTCCTCTAACCCTCCAATAAAAAAGCCATGAAAACCGCACCTTCATGGTGCTTAGCCTTCATGGCCTTTTCCGAATACTTTATTTATTTCTATTTTACTATCTTTAAGTCTGTAAATTTTATCAGCCACATCTTTTAAAAATCCATGATCCTGGCTGATGATTATATATGTATCTGAAT
>JBFMAM010000344.1:0-2257 GCA_040755805.1 Nitrospirota bacterium | reverse complement strand
AGGGTAAAATCGAGAACGTTCAATATCTCATCCTCTATCTGGTCTTCCCTGCAGAATATATGTGCATCATCCTGTGTAAAACCTCTGACGCGCAAAAGGCCATGGAGGACGCCTGAACGTTCATATCTGTAAACTGTCCCTAACTCAGCATATCTTATCGGGAGGTCCCTGTAACTCCTTAATGAAGTTTTATATACATGAATATGGAAAGGACAATTCATTGGCTTAATCTCGTAGTCTGTCCCTTCAATCTCCATTGGCGAATACATATTCTCCCTATAAAAATCGAGGTGGCCACTCTTCTCCCACAACTGAAGCTTTGCTATATGGGGTGTATAAAGGATTTTGTAACCTGCCATGAAGTGTTGATTTAACCAGAAATCTTCTATAGTCTTTCTTATTGTTGCACCATTTGGGTGCCATATGATAAGTCCGGGTCCAATCTCTTCACTGATACTAAACAGGTCGAGTTCCTTTCCGAGTCTCCTATGGTCTCGCTTCTTAACTTCCTCAAGGAAATTAAGATAATCCTTTAAATCCTTCTCATCCGTAAATGATGTTCCATAAATCCTTTGAAGCATTTTATTATTCTCATTCCCGCGCCAGTAAGCACCTGCAATGCTTAACAGTTTAAATGATCTGACCTGGCCTGTGGAATCTATATGCGGTCCCCTACAAAGGTCTACAAATCCATCTTCTTCGTATAGAGAGACCTCATTGTCTTCTATTTCTTCGAGAAGCTCAACCTTATAATCCTCACCCATCCTCTTAAATAGCTCGATCGCTTCTTCCCTTGAAACAATCTTACGCACAAATAGGTTGTTCTGTTTTATTATCTCTAACATCTTTTTTTCTATCAAAGCGAGGTCTTCAGGCGTAAAGGCCCTCTCTATATCAAAATCATAATAAAAACCTTCATCTGTCGCAGGACCTATCGCAAGTTTTGCATCAGGAAAGAGTTCCTTTACAGCATGGGCCATTATATGGGATGTGCTATGCCTATAAATCTCCCTTTCTTCCTTAGAATTAAAATTGATAACCCTAATTCAAAAACCTCCCTTCTTCCTACCCGAGATGACATCTATAATACACAATTTTATTCTTACATTTCAAAATCCTTCTTATCTAACTGTAGTTTAGCAAATTTAAGTCATTCCTGCGGAAGCAGGAATCCATGGTTTGACAGGCTCACCATGCATCCTGAGCTTGTCGAAGGACTGGATTCCCGCCTTCGCGGGAATGACAGAAAGGTAGGCTGAAAAGCATTATAATTCAAGGGCTTATAAATTTTTGTAAACTACAGTTATCTAATACAAACGTACTAAATACTGTTACATTGTCATTGCTTCGACTGACTTCGTCAGTCTCGCAATAACAGGTAAGGGGTCCCGCTCCTCGCAATGACATTTCATTTAATGCGTTTGCACTACTGTGCAAATTGCTGTAGAAATGCACAAAATTTTATATTGTGCACAGACATCCCATCAAGAAAATTCGTCCTTGTTGCGGTCCAAATCACGATATAGAATTTGTCATTGCGACCCTGCTTTGATTTCTATATCGGATTTGGGTGTTGCGGCTAACCCTTGTGTAATTCAGGTCGAAATGTTTTATAATTATACATGGCCTTGCTTGATATAAAAAAATATCCAGAAAAAATTCTTAAAGAAAAGACTACCTATGTAGAGGATATAGATGGTAACATCCAGCGTCTTATAGACGATATGATAGATACGATGTATGCTGCAAGGGGTGTGGGGCTTGCAGCCAATCAGGTAGGTGTTTCGAAGAGATTATGCGTAATGGATGTGAGTACAAAAGAAGAAAAAAGACCACTTATAGTCCTCATAAACCCGCTGGTTGTTGAAAAAGAAGGAATTGTTGAGGCTGAAGAGGGTTGTCTGAGCATTCCTGGATATATAACAACTATAAAAAGGGCCGGGAAAGTTTATGTGAAAGCCCTTAATAGGGAAGGTAAGCCTATAGAGATAGAAGGTACAGGCCTTCTCGCCAAAGCCTTACAGCATGAAATAGACCACCTCGACGGGCTCCTTATTATTGACAGGATCAGCCCTATTAAAAGGGAGTTTTTCAAAAGACGATATAAAAAGGCTCTAAAGGCAGCGAGTAGCAAATGACAAACGTGGGATGTGGGACTACCCTACAAAATTAGCAATTATCAATACTGGCACAGGAAAAAGTCAAAAGGTTACGGTTAGCCCCGTTAGAGATTTTAGCTCTAATGGGGTTAAGAAGC
>JBFMAM010000343.1:0-2263 GCA_040755805.1 Nitrospirota bacterium | reverse complement strand
AGAGATATTCAGACCTAAAAAGACCACCTATGCCACAGTTGAATATATTGATTATATCGGCCTTACAAAAGGTGACATGCGGCAGAACAGGAAAGTCTTTGATTTGATAAAAGATGTGGATGCGATAGTACATGTTGTCAGGGCATTTGAGGATGATTCGGTTATCCATCCAATGGGAAATGTTGATGCGAAAAGAGATGTAGAGACTATTGAACTCGAGCTCATATTTGGAGACCTTGAGCTTGTTGAGAAACGCCTCGAAAGGATGGAGCAGAGTGCAAAGAGGGGAAAGAAGCCCGATGAGGCAGAAAGGAAACTACTCCTGAAATGTAAGGATGCCCTCGAAAGGGAGATACCCCTCAGGGATGTGGATTTTAACGAAGAGGAGCAAAAGGTCATGAGACCCCTTCAATTTGTCTCCACAAAACCAGAAATTGTTGCCTTAAATATAGGTGAGAAGGATTTAAGTACAGATAAAATTAAAAAACTCGAAAAAGAAATTGAACACTATTTTAAGAGTAAACAAATCCCCCCTACCCCCCCTTTACTAAAGGGGGGCATGGGGGGATTAAAAACACGTTACTCAATACTTTCTTTATGTGGAAAGATAGAGATGGAGATTGCCCGACTTTCTCCTGATGATGCAAAGCCATTCCTTGATGACCTGGGAATTAAGGAGCCTGCATTGAACAAACTTATTCATGCCTGCTATGACATTCTCGGTCTTATCTCATTTTTTACATATGTTGGGGATGAGGTGAGGGCATGGACTATAACAAAAGGTACGAACGCACAGAAGGCTGCCGGCAAGGTTCACTCTGATATCGAGAGGGGATTTATAAAGGCAGAAGTCGTATCTTTTGACGATTTTATTTCATCAGGAAGTATACATGCAGTGAGAGAAAAAGGACTTTTGAGGCTTGAGGGTAAGACTTATGAGGTTAAGGATGGGGATATAATCAATTTCAGGTTCAATGTGTAAACCCCGTTAGAAACAATGTTTTCTAACGGGGTAAGGGCTCAGTGAATTTTGACAGCAAAGTCAGCCACTACGGGCCTAACAAGCTCAACATAATCACTGTACTTCATCTTTATCGCCTCCAAATGATCACCTGCCTGAAATACAATCTCCTTATTTTCTGTTATAACCCTATCCACATGTGTCTCCATCTTATAAAGATTTCCAAATGGTGGCATAGCTCCGACCTCGCAATCAGGGAATAAATTGCTGAATTCTTCTTCTGTGGCCAGCCTTAGATCTTTGACATCCAGCACATTCTTGAGCTTCTCCATATCAACCCTGTAACTTGCGGGCAGTGCACACATATAATACCTATCGCCACTTTTTACAATTATAACCTTGACCAGCTCCTTTCCATGTACGTGCATAGCTGCTGCAATCTCCTGTGCTGTGAATAACTCAGGATGTCTTATTACTATATAGGCTACCCCTCTCTCGTCCAGAAACTTTTTAAGCCTTTCACAAATCATGATACCCCTCCATAGTTTTCACCGTTTCTTTGGTTTTTCAGGGTCTCTTTCCTCATTTTGTAGTAATTTATCAGATTGATTACCGAGTGTCAACGAGTTTGGGGAAAGGATTAAGGTGAGGAGGGGAGTATATTGTGAGTCACCCAGATAGGTTTCATGAATTAAATGTAGCAAAAAGCTTATCATAAGTGCTCATTATATGCTCTGGAATAACCCTTACTTCACCGAAAACCGTCATAAAGCTGGTATCTCCTGCCCATCTCGGTATCATATGTAGATGCAGATGTTCTTCCATCCCGGCACCAGCCACCTTCCCGATATTAATCCCGATGTTGAAACCCTCCGGCATAAGGGCCTTCTTAAGGGACTGGATTGAATGTTGTGTAACCTTCATAAAATCAAGAAGAGCTTCATCTATTAACCCATCAAGAGAGGGAGTGTGGAAATACGGGACAACCATGAGATGACCATTATTGTAAGGGTATCGGTTCATCATGACAAAGTTATGCGAGCTCCTATAAAGTATAAGATTATCCCTGTCCCTGTCTTTCTCCTGTTTTGGCAGTTCACAGAAGATGCATTTATCCGTCTTCTCTGATAATATGTATGTCATTCTCCATGGTGCCCATAGTGTTTCCATATAACCTCCGTTTTAAATAAATTCCAAATAACCAACGATTGTTTGATTATTGGTGCCTGACAGTAGTGTCCAAAATATGGGATTGCTTCCCCCGAAGCAAGTTCGGAGTCGCAATGACAAATCCCCCCACTC
>JBFMAM010000342.1:0-2265 GCA_040755805.1 Nitrospirota bacterium | reverse complement strand
CCAGCCGAGGACAACCATGCTGCCTTCTCTCCTGACGGAAGCAAAATTGCCTTTAGCTCCTACCGAGATGGAAACTATGAAATCTACGTCATGGATGCTGATGGCACTGGACAGACAAATCTCACCAATAATCCAGGGATTGATGTATGGCCGGCCTGGTCTCCTGACGGCACAAAAATAGCTTTTGCCTCTTTCCGTGACGGCAACCAGGAGATATACGTCATGAATGCTGATGGCACTGGACAAAATAGGCTCACTTATAATCCGGCCCAGGATGTGCGTGCTGACTGGGGTCCCTCAGCGTCCCTTCCTGTTGACACAACTCCACCAGTTACTTCTTTAAGCAGCAATCCATCCTCTCCCGATGGCACCAATGGCTGGTTCATAACCACTCCATCAATTACTCTGACCAGAGATGAACCAGGAACCACTTACTACTCCTGGGTATCAGCAACTGGCCCCTGGACGACCTACTCAACACCCTTCAATGCCCCAGAAGGACAAAATACTCTGTATTATTACTCTGTTGATACCGCTGGAAATGCCGAGACAGTAAAGGGTCAACTTTTCAAGGTTGACACGATTGCCCCTACAACATCAGCCTTACCGGCAGGAGGAACATATGCTTCTGCACAGAATGTAACATTGACCTGCAATGATGGTGGTGGTTCTGGATGTGATAAGATTTATTACACAACAGATGGTTTGACACCAACAACAAGTTCCCCTGTTTATTCCAGTCCTATAAATATTACAACCACTACGACTCTTAAATTCTTTGCAAAAGATTTGGCAGGGAATATTGAATCTGTAAAGACAGAGATATATACACTCCCAGTAGGGGACACAACTCCACCTGTTACTTCACTATCAAACAATCCGGCTTCTCCTGATGGCACTAATGGCTGGTTCATAAATACCCCATCAATTACTCTATCTATTAATAATGAGCCGGGAACTACCTACTACAGATGGCATTTCCAATCGAGTTGGACAACTTATACAGGTTCATTCAATGCCCCACAAGGCAATAACACGCTCTATTATTATTCTGTGGACTTGGCTGGTAATCCTGAACTTGTAAAAAGTGCTGCATTTAAAGTAGACACCCAAGCACCAACCGCACCATCGAATGTAATAGCTATGCCAATGAGTTCATCTCAGATTAATCTTTCATGGAATGCGTCGACAGATGCAACAAGTGGTGTAGGTGGATATAAAATTTATAATGCCGGCACAGGGGCTGAGCTTGTGACGACGACTTCAACTTCGTACTCTTTCGGTGGCCTGCCAGCCAGCACTACTTATAGTTATTATGTGAAAGCATATGATGCAGCCGGCAATATTTCTGGCCAGAGCAACACGGTCTCAGCAACAACTTTTGCAGCTCCTGTTTCGACACCACCTGGATCAGATGTGTCAGTGGATCTGGGAAATGACATTCAAATAACTTTTTCAGAGATAAACAATTCAGGTACAACAACTGTCACTGTATCTGAAACAGCACCAGCACCTGCCCCTCCTGGTTTCAGCTTCCTGGGCTATTTTTATCACATCACCACTACCGCAAGTTATATTCCTCCGATTACAGTTACCATTCCATATGATGAATCATTAGTAGTTGGGGCAGAAGCAAATTTGAGGCTATTTCATTGGGAAAACAATCAATGGAGAGATGTGACTGTTTCTGTTGATACAGTTAATAATACAATTACCGGTCAGGTAAATTCACTTTCGCCCTTTGGGATTGGTTATCCAGTTCCCCTTGGACCTCCGATCGGGCCATCCACTGGTGCTAACACTTACATGATAGCATTCTTAGGTGGTCTCCTTGCTATTTCTGCAGGTGTATTTTTTATTAAAAGGCATAGACGGCTTCAAATAGGCTCTTTTTAGTGGAGGGGAGGAGGGGAGTCTCCTATCAAAGGAGAGGGGCTTGATAATTAACCTTCTCTCGTAGTCCACGACTCGTTAAGTATAAAAACCGTAGGCCATCTATCTCAGGGTAGATAGGGAGATATAAGGTAATACTTTGAATATCGATAATCAAGTCTAACTCTAAATACCACTTGTAAAGCATGGTACAAACCTTTATACCTCTTCAATAAATTTTCGAGGTGTCATTATCTTTAGAGTGAAGGGTAAATCTTTTATATCAAGAAGGTCTTTATCGCCAGTTATCAGGAAGTTTGCCTTTGCTTCAAGGCAACACTCAAGCAACATATTATCTTCAGCGTCCTTACAGATTAACATCCTTTTTTGCGG
>JBFMAM010000341.1:0-2268 GCA_040755805.1 Nitrospirota bacterium | reverse complement strand
TTTAACAAACTTTATGGGGTATATTTTCGGATTTACGAAAGGGGATGGATTGAACAAAATTCCTTTAACCAAGTTATTGATAAATTCTGGACTAATTTTCTCGTTGAAGCAAAAAAATCAGAGATGCTTTCTCCGGTTTTTGAGAGAAAGATAATTTTTTTGCTTGATGAGACTGTCTATCCAACTGAAGGCTTAGAGATGATCCGGGAATACTGCCAGAATGCAAAAGGAAAACTTGAAAGTAGGTTATTCAACAAATTCAATCCTATCAAAGGAGAAAGCCCTTTTCCGGAAGGGAAGATAAAAGAGGAATTTTTCGATTATCATCGGACCCAAATGGCTTATGTGAGAATCAGCGAAAGAGGTTGTGAGACAGAAAGGGTAATAGAGGGTGATGAATATATGAAGGAGGAGAAGCTCATCATAGTCGGTGATGGAGGTGTCGGAAAAACCCGTTTCATGTGTGAAATAGAAAAGAAACTTGTATCCGATATAGCCGAATCTGAAAGTGACCCCGAATATCTCCCCATTTATATAAGTGCAAAAGAGATTACTGATGATATTGTTAAATTGTTTAAGACAAAAATCGAGGAATCCCTTGATCTGAAAAGGTACACTGACAGGAAAATAGATGGTTTCATGAGGTATCTAAAGATATATAAAAAACTATTCCCCCTCATCGATGCCTTTGACCAGGTCAGCCCGAGCCAAGAGACGGTTCTTTACAAATTACTTTCTTCAGATGCCCTATTCGGTAAGTGCAGGTGTTTTATAACCACAAGGCCCTCAGGCGCAAGCAGCTTATTGATGGTATAAGAGAATATGGAATGAGGGAAGGCCAGTTTAAGGTAGTTGAGATAAAGCCTTTTGGGATCGAGGAGCTTCCGGGGTATTTCAAGAATTACTACCAAAAGGTTGAGGGTGTGATAGATAAGCTCAGATCCATAAGAGAAAGGGGGATAAACCTTATTCAGATCCCGATGTTTGCGGAGCTGGTAAAGATAATGGCGATGAGGGGCAGGTTAGATCCTGGAGCAATTATGGCGAATAACCGTTCATGGTTATTGGGCACCTTTGTACGTTTCATTATTGAAGAACAGTTAAAGAAAGACAGCTACCCTGACAAAACAATAGAAGATAAGGAAACTGAATATATAATGTGATGTTAGATAAGATCGAAGAATTTTCGCTAAAGGCCTTGGAAGACAAAAGAATCTACGAGTTTGAGAAAGAATATCCAAGACTTATTCTCGGAGGCGATTATGACAAATACTGGCCCCTCATGATAAGGACACAATTTATATATTTCTTTGATTACGAAGGTATTGAATCATTAAAAGAGGAAATGCAGAGATATCGCCATCAGATATTTCAGGAATACTTCGCTTCTAAAAGACTCCTCAGATTGCGTAGATACGATGTAAGATCAATGTGCTCATCAATGGAGAACATGAGTTACATGCCGGAGGTAGGAAGGTTCCTGAGTGAATTAATAGAAGCAGAAACAGAGGAAAAGAATGCTGAAGATGAATTTACCTTCTGGCAGAAACTCCTTACAGCAGATAATGATAATGACTGGGCGAGGACATACGCCCTGCAGGTGAGAGACAAACTCGGGGAGGTAAAGGCAAAACGATTCTTTGATGAATTATTGAAAGAAGAAGATGAAGGGCTGAAAACTGAGCCAACTAATAATAACATGATCTCTATCCCTGCAGGCAAATTCCTGTACGGCTCTGAATATCCAGACGAGTGGCCTGTCAGATGGAGTGAGATTGATTATGATTATTATATCGACAGATATCCTGTTACAAATGAGGAATATTGTAGATTTTTAAATAATGTAAAGCCTGATAAGATGTCTTTAGATAAATGGATTTATCTGGAAGGCAGTTTTGGAAATAAAAGATGCAGGATAAAAAAAGAGGGTGATGAATACAGAGTCGAAAAGGGATATGAACAGCATCCTGTTATTTTCGTGACATGGTTTGGCGCCAATGCCTATACAAAGTGGGCGGGAAAGAGACTCCCTACAGAGAAAGAATGGGAAAAGGCAGCAAGAGGTCTCTATGGAAGGAGATATCCTTGGGGGAATGAGTTTGACAAAGAAAAATGTAATACTTATGAATCTGGCATCGGAAAGACTACCCATGTTGACCGTTATCCCAAAGGTGTAAGTCCTTATGGCTGTTATGATATGGCAGGTAATATCTGGGAATGGACTGATAGCTGGTATGATAAAGAAAAGAAATATCGGGTGCTTCGCGG
>JBFMAM010000340.1:0-2269 GCA_040755805.1 Nitrospirota bacterium | reverse complement strand
CTTCTCAATAAGACGATCTTCTCCCCGGGCTTCATGTCAGGCTTGAGGTCCCAATACCAGTCTCCATTTCGTCGCACCTTCCGTGCGCCAAGTTCCTTTAACCTTTGTCGAATGCTTTCCAGCTTGCCATGGAAAAACCCTTCCCTATCCACAAGGATCAGCGCCTCCTCAACCATCTCCAGATAAAGATACCTGTTTTCCTTGGCCTCTTCCAGAGAGAGCACAAGCAGGCTCAAGGAGGGGTTCACGCCTTGCTCTTCAAGCTTTTTCCAGCTAGGCTCTTTCTTTAGCTGTCTCAGGATAGGAAGAAGCGGTTGCAGTCGCTTCCAATATTGGGAGGGAACCTCTTTCAAAATGAGGAGCAGATCCACATCACTATTGAGCTTTGCTGTTCCCCGCACTACCGAACCGTAAAGGATTACAGATACAACCTGCCCTCTAAGAGTATGTTGAACAAAGTTGACAAAGTCGTCCAGTAGTACTTTATATTCAGGATATCCTATTGCTTGCTTCATGTTATTTCAGTTCCTTTAATTCTAATTTTGAGATGTCTTTAGCTATAGTTTAGCAAATTTCACTAAGATTCAATTCAAATAAAAAGATATCTTTCTATTGCTCTTTGTAAGCACTGTGGAGACCTGACCCCTGATTCTTGTGACTCCTCCTCAAAATCTTACTCACTTGCTATCCTATTACAACCGTCCCCTTTAACCGTCTTTCAATTTAACATCAGAGGTTATGGAGTCTTGAGGATATCATGAGTTCCGATCCTTCTCAGTAGATATATTTCTCCAAAGATCTGAAAAGTAAAGCGATAACTCTTTGTAACTCTACCTTCCCAGATATCTGGATGGCCTTTAACCTTTTTTATCCGTAAGGATGGATGATGGGGATTCTCAAGAAGGAGAACAAACTGTTTATCAGCTCGATCTTTAATTGATTCAGGCAGGGCATCGTAATCCTGGTCAAAAGGCCTGGTAGTTTGAATTTTCATTCATGCTTTCTGAGATGTCGAATCAATTCATCCGCATTCTCAAAAGGCCCCGACAGTTCTCCCTTGGCAATCGCTTCGTCAGCTTCTTTCTCTTTCTCCTGCCACTCCTTGGTCCAGAACCAAGCCTGATCTTTAGAAATGAGTTTCTTTGGAATAAGGAGAAGTCCTTCCTCTGTCACATCCACTTCTAAAAAATCCCCCACCTCTAGATGAAGCTTTTCGAAGGCCTCTTTCGGGATAGTAATCTGGTGCTTAGGACTAATCCTGGTAATTGGCATATTTCCTCTAACTTTATTTCTTTACTGTAAAGAATCTTATCAATTTCCAAGAAAAATATCAACTTTTTTAGGAGGAAATTCTTGGGGTCTCAACCTCAGCCTCAACCTTAATCTCAATTACGTATGATTTTATTGAATACTTTTAATCTTTGGAGGGCCTGGAGCTTTAGGATTTTCAGGAAATGTCCCTTCTATTCCTTATGTCTTTAATTCCTTAATAGCCTTTCGCCATAACTCTGGATCACCAAAAAGCACAGTTCTGTCGATACCTACATTTTTCAGTAACATAGCAAGCATGTTTAATCTCTCTTCATGGCTCCAGAAGAGTTTCCCTTCGTGCATCTCTATCTTTTCAGGTGTCAATTTCCATCTCTGTCTTGCCTCATCACTACTCCATGCACGACCTTCACGTCGTATATCCCATTTAATTTCTGACATTCAGACAACCTCCTTTACCCCGCACTCCATAAAGCCCCACCCGCGCAGTCCTCGCACCCGCGAAAGAGGGGTGCGGGGTTTCCGATATCATCATCGCGTGTGACAAAATAATCTGCTCCGCATTTTTCAGCTAAAACTATATGCAGAGCGTCAATGTCAGAAAATCCTAATTCTTTCAAAAAATTTACCCTTTCTCCATCTGAGCCATCTGCCCCAACAAACTCTCGAGCTAAACTAAAATAAAAGGCAACACGCAGCTTTCTTTGTTCATTATGGCATAACAGGCTATGAATCAATAGTTCCGTTTAAAACATCATCCATATTGAGTGAACCCCCGCTCCACGGCTTTACAGCTGTGGCATCAGGGTATACCCTTCGGGATAATTTCACATTCTGCCACGGGTTTACACCCGTGGCTTCCTTTGGAGCGGAGTGAAATTTTATTTTCCATAAGGTACAGAACTTAATTTTTTCAACCCCTTAACTACAAAGAAAAATAATATACCGGTAACATCTACAGTTAAATCAGAAAGTGAAAATTCCCTGATAGGTAAAAAAT
>JBFMAM010000339.1:0-2275 GCA_040755805.1 Nitrospirota bacterium | reverse complement strand
TAACATGAGGGATAACGATTGGTTGATTTATGCTCCATTTGATGAGCTTGAGTGTCCACCAAGTGCAAATTCTCTTGAGTTCAAAGTGATGAGTCATGACGTATGGATTACATTAAGATTTTCTCAGAGAGCTAAATCGGAGTTATACGAAAAGATTAAAAGCTTACTAAAAGAAGTTTATCAAGATATAAAAGAACAAATGAGAAGAATTTGGCCAAAAAATGATTGGACTGAAAGAATTTTGAATTCAATGGAATTTAAAGAGGAGCAAGCTAAAAGAATGTTTGAATCCATTAACGAAAAAATCAAGGAGGATCCCATAACTCTATGTACATTAGAAGGATATTTAATCTGGCCTACTAATATTTCAATGTATAAGACCTATACAGTTTTACCAGGACAAAATATAATTGCTGGTAGTCTTATGGTCAATGTTGGCATAGGGATAGAAATTGCATAAGAGGATATACATCTTTACCTAATAGCATATTTTGGAGGTGAAAGGGGCAATCATAAAGATATATTTTACAGAAACAGACGTAAAAAGACCTGGCAATGATAGATATATAGATATAAAGAATCAACCAGATCAAAAAGACGAAGACATGCCACTTGGTGTTGAAAAACGGAAACAGATTGAGCAAATCTTTAAGAAGTTTTTGGTAAACCCCGCACCACGGGTTTACCCCCCTGAGTATAGAAGCGGGGTTTACAACCGTTGATTTCTGCTGGTGCGGGGTAAATCGTGTCAAGACGGTGCATGGATTAAGGAGGGGCTATGAAAATATATGAAGTCCTTTATTATGATGGTTGGGGGCACATCCCTGCCTATTACTTGATAGATTCGGCAAAAGGTGAAACCCCAGAACATGCATTAAAAGAAAATTTAGTACGTATAACTTCTAAGGTTAGGAAGTTGTTTAACTTGAATGGTGAAGAAATCTCTGATGGTAAAATTCATGAGTCTATCTACGTTCTCAAGGAAACTGGGCTGGTCTCAGTGCGTGATCTCTGTCCGCAGATGAAGCAATTATAAAACAGAACAAGGGAGAGTGCAGTGACACGTGAACAAGCCGGACAAATTGAGCGTATATTCCAAGAATTTGTAAAAAGTCGGTACGTGAGGGTTCAGAGGCTTAGCCTTGATAACCTGCAAATCAATCCTTTCTTTCTTCGACAGATTGCTGAACATCTTCAGTGGACAAGTGTCAGAGAAATCGTTCAATTTTTGGTAGATGAAACATTTCAGCGTGGAATAGTAACATCTGCCGGTTTTAGAGCAGAGGACATAGCGAAGGTGTTTGGTATACGTACGGCAGTTAAAGGAATTGACTTTGAAATTCACAAACCTCGTCCAGGCGGAGGCACAGACATCTACTATGTCCAAGTTAAAGCGGGGCCTAACACTATCCATGGTGATACGAAAGAACAAATTGAAAGTAAATTCAATTATGCTTTAAGACGCAATCCCGGTGCTATTCCAATAGTTGGTATTATCTACGGGAATGCCAGCAGGGCAAACTCTTTTACACGTGCGCTGATGACCCGCTTCCAAGTGCTTTTTGGCAGAGATTTTTGGACCTTCATCTCTGGTGACCCAAACTGTATGGATGAGATATACCGGCTCTCAATCCATATGGCCACAACTTATTGTCCGCCTCGGACTCAAGCAACACTTCAACAGCTGTTAGATGACAAAATTGATGAAATAACCCATCAGTGGGAAGCAACTTACGGCTCTTTTGGACCTCAGATGTGGGATAATCTGCTGTGAGAAGAAAATGGAGACGCTCATGAAGTTCATTGAGAAAACAATGCCGGTTGAATACCTTAATGTTGTAGCGATGGCTGAAGGAAATGCTAAGAAACCTGTCTATCAGATGCACAAGTGGTGGGCAAGGCGACTGGGTAGCGTATTTCGTATGATAACCCTATCTGCTTTCAGTGATGAGAGAGAATCGGATAATGATATATGGCACAAGTTCTGCAATGGTGCAAATCTTAACGGTGTTATAGTGCTTGACCCATTTATGGGTGGTGGAACAACTATCGTCGAAGCACTACGGCTTGGATGCAAGGTCATCGGCGTTGATATTAATCCTGTGGCTTGGTTTACAAGTAAGAAAGAGAGCGAGCCTGTTGACTTGGCTGACTTAGATGCTTCTTTTCAAAAACTCGAAAAGAGTGCAGGAAAGTTTATTAAACAATATTATCGTACTAAGTGCCCTTATGGTCATAATGCAGAGGTTATGTACTATTTCTGGGTAAAGGTTAC
>JBFMAM010000338.1:0-2284 GCA_040755805.1 Nitrospirota bacterium | reverse complement strand
GCTGTCTATGCCGAAACATAATATTGTCTCTATAATCTCAGCGCCGGGCACATATATATTTTTTTCTCAGAACGCTAATGACTGCCATACTTTTAGTATATCACATTTTTGTGCGAAGCACTTGACAACCGATATGGAACATGGTAAAGTTCTAATTGACACGATAAATATAATTATCGTGCTACTAAATTTTTGAGAGTTCATTTGATGTTATTCGAGACAACCGGAATAGACTTACAGAATCTGTCATTCCTGCGAAAGCAGGAATCCAGAGAAATCAAGGACTGGATTCCGCATCCCCCGATCGTGGTCGAGGGCAGGCAAGTGCGGAATGACAATACAAAAATGCAAATAACTGTCAGGGACAGTACACCAAGTTAACTAAAAAGGGGGCGATTATATGAAACCAAAAAATCTCTATAACCGGATAACCGGACTGAATGGGCAGGTGCATTTGGTGATATAGGGACTTTAATACCCTTTGTTGTTGCTTATATTACCATCGTGGGTGTGGAACCCTTAGGACTTTTATTGATGTTCGGCATATCAAAAATTGTTGCTGGATTCTATTACAGAACACCTGTCCCGATCCAGCCGATGAAGGCCATAGGTGCAGCAGCCATTGCAGGTGGTATGAGCCCTTCAATGCTCTTCGCCTCAGGACTTACTACAGGAATATTCTGGTTCATTCTCGGCCTAACTAATACTATAAGGTATGTAACAGGCCTTGCCAGTAAACCCGTTGTACGCGGGATTATGCTTGGTCTGGGTCTCTCTTTTGTAGTAGAAGGAATAAACAGGATGAGGACTGCCCCTGTTCTGGCAGGCATTGCACTTATTATCACATATATTCTTCTGACCAATCCTAAGATACCGGCTATGTTCTTCCTTTTAATCCTTGGCCCTGTCTCAGCGGTCATCATGAATCCCGGTCTTTTACCTGAAATATCGAAAATCCATATCGGATTTAAATTGCCTGCTTTTCATCTTGATTGGTTAACCTGGGATACTATCGTAAAAGGCACACTCATTTTTACAATCCCGCAGATACCATTGACCCTTGGTAATGCTGTAATTGCTATAGTTGCCGAAAATAATGAAATCTTTCCTGAGAGACCTGTAACTGAAAGGAAGATATCCCTATCCCAGGGTATTATGAATCTTGCCTCACCCTTCTTTGGAGGCGTTCCAATGTGCCATGGTGCAGGCGGGATGGCAGGGCATGTGCTTTTTGGCGCAAGAACAGGAGGCGCACTGATCATACTGGGAACAATTGTTATTATTATCTCTCTCTTTTTCAGTGAGTCGGTGTCAATCATCTTTAAAATATTTCCCGATGCTATCTTAGGTGTGATACTCTTCTTTGCAGGTGTTGAACTTGCAGTTGTTGCAAGGGATATTGGCGTAAAGAAGGCTGATTTTCATGTAATGCTGATTGTGGCAGCTTTTGCTATGTGGAATATGGGGGTAGCTTTTCTTGTTGGTGTTATTCTTGATAGGGTATTAAAGAAGGGCTGGATAAAGATATAATTCTCCAGTGATGAAAACCATCTCTTTAAAAAACATCTTCTTAGTCTTTTTAAAAATCGGCACCTTCTCCTTTGGGGGTGTCTATTCCATGCTCACCTTTTTTGAAAAGGAATTGGTGGAAAGACATAAATGGCTCACGCATGACGAATATATTGAGAGTGTGGCTATAGGGCAGATGACACCAGGCCCGCCCATTGTGAATGCAGGAATTTGTATCGGGTATAAGTTGAAGAAAATAAAAGGAGCGCTGGTTACGACGGTAGGGCAGGCATTCACAGGAACGGTTCTGGCAATCCTATTGGCGATCTTCTATATAAAAACCAGAGATAATGTTCTATTAGGCTCAATCATGAAAGGGGTGGGGGCGGCTGTAGTAGGTCTGCTCCTCTCTATTGTCTATAAGATGGCAAGAGAAATCATAAAGGATTACAAAACAGCCTTATTTGCATTATCTGCCTTTATTGCACTGGCTGTATTTAAACTTAATCCTATCGGCCTTATTCTGACTTCAGGTATAATCGGCTTGGTCGTTTATGGGATGAAATCCAGATGATTCTACTTAAATTTTGCTGGATACTGATTATTGTCAATGCCTTGACTATCGGGGGAGGCTTCGTCATGCTTCCCATGCTTCAAAAGGAATTTGTGGAAAAAAATCACTGGTTAACCAACAAAGAATTTATAGATGCTATTGCTATCGGGCAGGTTACCCCGGGACCTCTAACAGTCATGAATGCCTTTATCGGATATAAAA
>JBFMAM010000337.1:0-2298 GCA_040755805.1 Nitrospirota bacterium | reverse complement strand
GCTTGTCCGCCTGAGGCGGACAAGCGGGAATGACGAACAATAAACCAGGATACTATTGAATTAATCACATTCATTTATAAATTAAATACCTTTTTCTAATCAACCTATTGAATTGATGGCACTGCTCTCTCCACCACTCCTCCATTCGTTCAAGGTCTTCCCCTTTTTCTATATCCTTTCTGAGTCTGTCTGTCCCTGCAAGTATATCAATTGGCATCTTCTCTGTTTCATACTCATATGGAGGCTGTTTCCATTGAAAATACTTATAATAAATTTCATAAACAGCTTTTAATATAGCGACTCCTGTCTTAAAAGGTTTAAATCTTTCTCTGCTGATGACATGAATCTGTGCACCTCCACATAGCTTACCGACATGTTTTTGAAAAGTCGGCTGAAAATACATTGGCCTGAAAATAACACCGGGGAGACTGAATTCCTTAAGGTGATTTACTAGTATATCGGGTTCTATGAAGGGAGCTCCAAATATTTCAAATGGCCGTGTTGTACCTCTTCCTTCAGTGAGATTTGTACCCTCCAGAAGACATATCCCTGGATATACTGTAGCTGTATTCAGTGTCGGCATATTTGGCGAAGGCATCACCCATGGCAGGGTGGTATTATCGAACCACATATTTCGTCTCCAGCCCTGTATGAGGATAACGTAAAAATCCAGAGAGGAATAGAATTCATTCCATAAAAAATTGCCTATTTCTCCTACTGTCATGCCATGGCGAACAGGTAGGGGACACTGTCCAACAAATGATGCATAAGTCATTTCTAATACCGGGCCTTCTGTAATATGTCCTCCAATAGGATTGGGCCTGTCGAGTATGACTATTGATTTATTCATCTCCAGACATGCCTGCATGCAGAGTTCCATTGTCCATATGAATGTGTAGTAGCGTGAACCCACATCTTGAATATCTATTACCATCACATCTATATCCTTCAACATTGCTGGTTCAGGTTTCCGGGTATGACCATAAAGGCTGAATACAGGAAATCCTGTCCGGGTGTCAATAAATCCTTCCCATTCAACCATATTGTCCTGTGTCTCTCCACGAATTCCGTGTTGTGGGCCAAAGAGGGCCTTCAATTCAAACTTTCTGGATTTACCAAAAAGATTAACTGAATGTTCCAGTCTTATGTTTACAGAAGCCGGATGCACAAGAAGTCCTACCCGCGAACCTTCTAATTTTCTGGGCCAATTTCTCTCAAACAGGTCGAGTCCTGTTTTAACTAAGAAAAAACTTTTAACCACAGAGTTCACAGAGGTATTTTAAAAGAAATAATAAATCTTTTCTCTCTGTGTCCTGGTTTATCCAGCACCTACCAGAATACCCTGCAGCTCTGCTGCGGGGATGAATGTCATAAAATAATCTTCCTGCGGGGTTTAATACCCCACAGGAAGGTGCTGGATTTATTGTATTACTAAGAAGTTCACAGGTAAGGCTACATTGTGTGTTATTCCCGCTTGTCCGCCTGAGGCGGGCTTGTCGGGCCAATGGCTCGTAGAGAATCTTTCTGTCCTTAATATCTAAGGGCCCCAGGGGGTAGTGATAGGTCTTTTGAATCCCTTCTCAGAGGCTAGGATATCAAGATGGATCGTCGTGATATTCTCTAAGTTAAGGTCTGGCTCATAATCGAGCTTGCGTGTATCAACGGTCTTGATGTATTGGTTACACTTATTGCAGAGATCCACTCTATAGGCCTCTTGTCCCTCAGCATAAAAATAGTCGAGTGACTCATGATCTCTGTTTTCACAGAAGGGACATTTCAGGCGTTCACCAGGCCATTTAAAGCCGCAGAAGGAGCAGAGGAAGTACCGCTGACCTTCCCCCCTCAGTTCAGACATCTGGGGAAAGGAGCCACAAATGGGACAATATCCCCTGAGCCAGATATTCAAATCAATCTTATCCTTTAGATTTTCGACATTGGCATTAATGAAGGGCTTTACACTCATATGAACCAGAAATTTCAAGATCGCCTTATCCAACTTAAGGTCTTCTATAATCTTATTTAGATAATTTGTATCAGAATGCCTTCTCAATAACTCATCTAGATATAATGCCCCATCTTTTGCAGCCTGCTCGATCTTCTGAATATCTTCCCACATCTTAGTGGTCGCGTTTTTCCCGATCTGGCAAAGTGATTCAAATAGTTCAACCGAGGAGGAGAGATCAAGAGTGAAGTCTTCCCTGTTGATCAGGGGAAACCCTTCTTTAATCTGTAATGTTATTAAATCATCCCTGATCTCTATGGGGGTAACATTAATGTTGGACTTAATACCCTCCTGCT
>JBFMAM010000336.1:0-2328 GCA_040755805.1 Nitrospirota bacterium | reverse complement strand
GAGGAAAGATCAGGAGCCCTGGAACAGATGATGGAAGAGGTTGCACATGAGATAAGAAATCCCCTCACTTCTATCGGGGGTTTTGCACGCAAGGTTTATGGAAGGCTTCCTGAAGGCGACCCAAATAAAAAGTATATGGAAATGATTATCGAGGATGTAGGGATATTGGAAGGCATGATAAAACAGCTTATTGAGCTAAAAACAACGGCTATATCTTTAAAAGAGCCCACAAATATCAATGATGTAATTATGGATGCCCTTAAAATATTTGAACTGGAGTTCAAACAAAAGGCCATAAATGTTGAGACTGAATTAGTGGATAATCTTCCACTAATCCCTATCGATGTAAAACTACTTAAAAGGGCTCTATGCAATCTCATTAAAAATTCTATTGAGGCCATGGTTGAAGAGACTAAGGTGTTGAAGATTACAAGTAGGTTAAATGAAGGCCGTATAGAAGTACTTGTATCTGATACAGGAAAGGGTATCCCCGGGGATAAGATTAAAAACATCTTTGATCCACTTTTTACCTCAAAGGTATACGGACCAGGGCTTGGCCTTACCTTTGCACTTAAGATAATCCAGGATCACAAAGGAACGATCTCTGTAGAGAGTGAACTTGGAAAGGGGACCACTTTCACTATAAGATTGCCCGTTAAGAAATCCTGAGAAGCGTAAATCGGTTAGGGTTACGAAGCCCGTTTCGTCTGCCCTTAACCCCCCTGTATACCCCCTTGGTAAGGGGGGAATAAGAGGGGTGGTTTTCACATTACCGTAATACGTCACCGATACGGGCATCGTAACCTTGACCTTAACCGTATTTTCAGCCTTTTGTTAACCTGAGAGTTCTTAATCTGGCGAGCTCCTCCTGATAGCCGTAAATATGGGCACCAGCGCTATAGGCATACATAGGTCCATTCTTAAGAGAGGTTTCTCCGGCAACAAACTGTTTCAAAAGCTCTATCCCGCCGAGGTTCGTAGGTAATCCTGCCCACAGGTCCCATGACCTGAAGTAAGCACTCACTGTCAGCACCAGCTCGGTACGAGTCGATTCCGACTCATTATCTACCTGCCCTGTTGAATTTTGATTATTTAACAGGACAGGTATGACCTTAAAATCCAGCAACCTCAGGCATGGTGGGTCAAGCTTCCCATCATTGCCATAGCATATATCAAGGTCATCAGGGGTTGCTATCTCAATAACAGCCTGATTTGTGAGAGGGGTATTCCTGAGCATGTCCATAATGCGTTCAAGTTGCGTTCCACCCTTTGGCATCTTGTTGTGGATCCTGCTTGAATACCTGTAAGTCTCATTCTCAGCCAGTTCAGGATTCATAAGGTAGTTTACAAAGTAATCCTCGATATACTCTTTCGTGGTAGGAGCAGGTATGCCTGAATTAGGTGGCATGGTGGGTATCATATCATAATAGGGATGCTCAATATATACTGCTATGCCCGGGTATTGTAATCGGTACTGCTCATTCTCAAATGAGCCTTTCTGAATCTTCTGCGCATAGGCATTATCAAATAGATTGTAAATAAGCTGGAACCAGGCATCAGATATGGTTTTGGCCTTCACAAAAAATGGAAGCATGATCTATCCCCCTTTGTTATTGATTACTTTAGTTTATCATTTGAAGCTGACGTATTAAAACCATAATCCGTAACAAAAAATAGAAAAGGCTTACTGTTTCTTGTCATGCTGAACTTGATTCAGCATCTCTTAATAATAGCTATTTTGAGACCCTGAAACAAGTCCAGGCTGACATTACGGATTATGGTTAAAGTGGGTAAATTGACAAAGTCTTTAAAGGTTGATAGAGTAAAGTATGTACAGAAACTTATATCTGAAGATTTTCTCTGCACTTTTCATTATTGCTCTATTCGCAGAGCCTTCATTGGCTGGTGCAGAGGAAGATACTTGCCGAGAAAAAGGTGTAGTTGTTAAAAATTTTACATTAGTTAACCTGTGGTATAAACGAGATGGTGGGGCTTGTTCTATGTGGCAAAGGAATAAAATCTTAGTAATAACCCCACAAGACATTATAGATATTTTTTCAGACCTTACCTGTAAAACAAAGTATTGCAAAGATACTCTAACTTATAAAGATTATAAGTCCTTTGACAACGATGGGAATTGCCGTGTGAGAATCCTTACCGGTTGTAAACTATCAGATATGTGAATGGTCTCTGCATAAAGGGCAGCCCCAAGTGCCCCAGTTATTTCCGGGATAGACGCCACTTTAATAGTTTTGCCTGTGCTTTGCTCAAGCATCTCCTTAAGACACCCGTTGTTTGCACATCCCCCTGCAAAAACAACATCATTCT
>JBFMAM010000335.1:0-2333 GCA_040755805.1 Nitrospirota bacterium | reverse complement strand
CGGAGGAAGGGGGAGCTCCTCAAATTTTATTGTGATGCTATGAACGTAACGGACAATCAGACGGCCATCGTCCGTATGTCAAGTTGGAGCGGCTGTATCCTTCTAAAAGAGATGGGGATTGATCCTGTAATGCAGATGGTGGTCAGGGACCGAAATCGGATCGCCATCCAGAGTGACATCCTGGGGGCAGTTGCCTTAGGAATTCGTAATGTACTCTGTCTTTCGGGTGACCATCAAAGATTCGGCAATCATCCGACGGCTAAAGGCGTCTATGATATTGATTCTATTCAGCTCATTCAGACACTTAAGACCATGAGGGATGAAAAAAAATTTCTGTGCGGCGAGGAGATCTCCGGTGAAGTCCCTCTGTTTATCGGGGCGGCTGAAAATCCATTTGCTGACCCCTTTGAGTACCGGGTCATGAGGCTGGCCAAAAAGGTAAAGGCTGGTGCAGACTTCATTCAGACCCAGGCCGTATTTAATGTGGGTAAGTTTATCAAGTGGATGGAGATGGTGAGGGGTCAGGGATTGGATAAAGAGGTTTACATCCTTGCCGGTGTAATACCCATAAAGTCTGTAGGAATGGCTCGCTATATGAGGGATAACGTCTCTGGAATCAGTGTACCGGATGAGATAGTAACCCGCATGGAGGAGGCCAAGGATGTCAGGGAAGAAGGGGTAAAGATATGTCTGGAGATCATTGACCAACTCAAAGAGACAGATGGTATCCATGGCATCCATATTATGGCAGTGGCCTGGGAAGATATAGTACCCGTTATCGTAGAGAGGGCTGGCTTACTACCAAGACCGATACTGTAATTAAAAAAATGTCATTCCTGCCCCTTTTGCCATTCCCGCGAAAGCGGGAATCCAGGGGTAACCCCTGATTAAATCAGGGGCAGCAGGAATCCAGACGCCGTCCCCCGTATCAAGTACGGGGCAGGCTCTGCGAAAGCAGGGAACTATACAAAGGAATTGGATTCATGTTTTCACAGGAAACTCTGGATTCCGCATTCCTCACTTTCGTGAGGACAGGCAAGTGCGGAATGAGGGTCTTATTCTTGAGTTGTTCAGGAATTTGATACCTCGTACCCCTGCTGTGTATCCCTGCTGTGTATCCCTGCTGTGTGGTAGTTCGTTAGTTTAGAGAGTAAGATAATGATACTTGGGTATTGAGTTTTGAGTACAAAAGAAGGTATATTTTGGAGGATATGATGAGTGCGAAAATATTAGTCGTTGATGATGATCCCGATGTCTTGGAGGCTATCAGCATTATTCTTGAAGCCAGTGGCTATGAGGTAATTAATGCTCGAGACGGAATAGAAGGCCTGACCAAGCTAAAAGAGGAAAGACCCGATTTGATGATCCTGGATCTTCTTATGCCCAGGCTGGATGGATTTGAGGTTTGTAAAGAGTTGAAAGATCCTCGACGGTCTAAATACGCCAATATACCCATTATCATCCTGAGCAGTGTGAAGGAGGCGGCCAGCCAGCGTCGATATGAATTAGAAACGGGATTACAACTCGATGTTGATGATTATGTAGAAAAACCTATTGAACATACTGTTTTATTGGAACGTGTAGAGAAGATCCTCAAGAAAGTAGGTAAGTTGTAGGGGCGAACGGCCGTTCGCCCCTACCTAGGGAGGAAGGCATGGAGAAAAAGAAGATATTGCTGGTGGATGATGATGTAGATTTTGCGGAAGCTACTAAGCTCATTTTAGAGAGTAAATCTTATGATGTGACAGTGGCCTATGACGGGAAAGAAGGGTTGAAAAAGGTCCAAACAGAGCAGCCGAATTTAATCATTTTAGATGTCATGATGCCTGAAATGGATGGCTATGAAGTGTGTGCTAAGCTTAAAGATGACCCCAAATATGTGCATATTCCCATTCTGCTATTGACTGCAGTGGGGGAGGCCATACCTAAAACTAGATATACCAAGGAAATGGGCATGAGAACCGAAGCTGATGACTATATTCCAAAACCCGTAGAGCCTGTAGAGTTGGTAGAAAGGGTAGAAAATCTATTTAGAAGTTTCACGGGAAAAGACCCTTAACCTTGGTTCACGAGAATCAGGCAAAGAAAGGAAGACGGCGATGTCTGGGTGTCATTCCCGCTTGTCGGGAATCTTTCTTAAATGTCGGAAGGATTTCGGACAAGCCCGCCTCAAGCGGACAAGCCGAGATGACAGAAAAGTGTAAAGGTATTTTCAGGTGAAGAACATGTTAAAGCTTAATTTGCCTTATTAAAAGGAAGACATATGCCTTACAGAGTAATAATAGAATCATTAAGTGCCGTAATTGATAGCCTGTCTGATGGGATATTGGTTA
>JBFMAM010000334.1:0-2342 GCA_040755805.1 Nitrospirota bacterium | reverse complement strand
AGAAGCAATGGAAAAGGAAAGAACAAAGATAATAGAAGAGGCCCTTAAGGAGGTAGAAACTATAAAAAAAGAAGCACTTATAGAGGCAAAGGATGTTGTCTATCAGGCAAAATCAGAGGCTGAGAAGGAGATAAGGGAAAGACGTTCTGAGTTGAACCATCTTGATAAAAGATTAAGGCAGAAAGAGGAAACGCTTGATAGAAAGTTTGACCAGCTCGAAAAGAGAGAACACGAGTTAGCCAAAAGAGAGAAAGACTACAACTTAAAAGAACGTATTATTCAGGAAAAGGAATCCCATTACAACCAGTTGATAAAAGACCAGACGCAATTACTTGAGAAGTTATCTGGATTAGGCTCAGAAGAGGCGAGGCAGGAACTTTTAAGGAGAATAGAAGAAGAATCAAGATTTGAGGCTGCTAGACTTGCCAAAAGGATAGAAGATGAAGCGAAAGAGGTTGCGGAAAAAAAAGCAAAGGAGATAATAGGCCTTGCTGTACAGAGATACTCAAGTGACCATGTTGTAGACGCATCCGTAACCGCTGTAAACCTTCCGAATGATGAGATGAAAGGAAGGATAATCGGCAGGGAGGGCAGGAATATAAGGGCACTTGAGGCTGCAACAGGTGTTGACCTGATTGTAGACGATACGCCAGAGATAGTAACGCTCTCTGCCTTCGACCCTGTCAGGCGTGAAATTGCGAGACTTTCACTTGAACGGCTGATAACAGACGGGAGGATTCACCCTACGAGGATCGAAGAGATAGTCGAAAAGGTAAGAAGAGAGGTTGAGATGCACATCCGGGAAGAAGGGGAAAAGGCTATCTTTGACTTTGGGCTTTCCGGTATACACCCAGAGCTGACAAAGCTTATCGGAAGGCTCAAATACAGGACATCATATGGCCAGAATGTCCTTCAGCATTCAAGAGAAGTAGCATACCTTGCAGGTATAATGGCCAGTGAACTTGGAGTAGATCTTAAACTTGCAAAGAGGGCTGGTATTCTACATGATATCGGGAAGGCGGTAGACCACGAAGTAGAAGGGTCACACCAGGAGATTGGTGCAAGCATAGCAAGGAAGTACGGAGAGAACCAAAAGGTAATAAATGCCATATTAGTCCACCACGGTGAGGGAGACCCTGCAACCGTTGAGGCCGCCCTTATAGCTGCTGCTGATGCCCTGTCAGCTGCGCGGCCAGGGGTCAGAAAGGAAACTATTGAAAGTTATCTCAAACGCCTTGAGAAACTTGAACAGATGGCCCTCTCATACAAAGGTGTTGAAAAGTGTTATGCAATCCAGGCGGGGAGAGAATTAAGGATAATAGTAAAGCCTGAAGATGTGAGTGACGAAATGACCTCGATAATAGCAAGGGAACTTGCCAAAAAAATAGAGGCAGAGATGACTTATCCAGGTCAGATAAAGGTTACAGTTATCAGGGAATCAAGATATGTGGAATATGCGAAGTAGTAACCTTATAACATAACAAGAAAATAGGCTCTTGACGAAATGTTGGAATGTGTAGAGTAAGCTAAAATAACCAATAACCAAATTACAATAACCAAATAATAACCAGTGAATCAATAATTAATAACCAAACATAGTTTTCGTGCCGTCAGGTCCTCAGACCTGCCGGGAACTTAAAAGGCATTTTTGGTTATCGATTATTGGAGCTTATCTGGTGTTTGGTTATTGTTGATTGGTTATTTTAACTGGAGATGAAGAGCATGGACGAAAATTCATCAAGGAACAAGAAATTAGGAAAGGATGAAAGTATTATTTATTGGTGACATAGTAGGCAAGGTAGGTAGGATCACGACAAAGGCGCTAGTACCGACCATTGTCGACAGATACAAGATAGACCTTGTAATTGCAAATGCTGAAAACGCGGCTGGTGGTTTCGGTATAACAGATAAAACTGTAACAGAGATATTGAGCTGTGGCGTTCATATAATTACAACAGGGAACCATGTATGGGACAAGAAAGAGTTTATTACACAGATCTCAAAGGAAGATAGGGTGCTCAGGCCCTTAAACTATCCTCCGGACGTGCCTGGTTATGGAAATGTACTTTATACGCTTCACAATGGTGAAAAGGTAGCGGTTATTAATCTCTCAGGGCGGGTCTTTATGTCAAATATGGATTGTCCTTTCAGGAGAGGTAAAGAGGAGGTAGAAAGGCTGAGCAATATAACAAAGATGATTATCATAGATTTTCATGCAGAGGCAACCTCGGAGAAGATTGCGTTTGGCTATTTTATGGATGGTAAGGTGAGTGCTGTTATTGGAACTCATACCCACGTCCAGACTGCCGACGAGACGATATTACCTGGCGGGACAGCCTATA
>JBFMAM010000333.1:0-2342 GCA_040755805.1 Nitrospirota bacterium | reverse complement strand
AGAAAGATTTGAGCTTCTTAAGGATATTTTAGATCGGCTTACCCTGAGAGGAGCGATCCTGGGGCATCTGGTGAAGCCGTTTTAACTAATTTCAGGCTGGATGTTCAATTTTAGACATTTTCAGCCTATAAAATAGGTTTACTCTTTACTTTTGGTGGTCTCTACGGGCATCACAGAGAGCCAGAGGGGCGTCTAAGGTTTAAAATAGACTGTCTCTTACTAAAGACTCTTTATCATCTATGATAACTTTTATGTTATAATTACTCTGTGGACTGGCTTGTTGAATATTACAGGGATGCAAGCGGTAAAGAACCAGTAGCAGAGTTTATTGATGCACTTTCAAATGAAATACAGGCTAAGGTATTCAGGACTATGAAATTGTTAAAAGACTATGGTGTTTTACTCAAAGAACCCTATACAAGACAGGTAAGGGGCAAAATAAGGGAATTGAGGATTAGAGACAGTGGAGGAGCTGTCAGGATTTTTTATTTCACATTCACTGGAAAGCGGATCATCCTGTTACATGGATTCATAAAGAAAACAGAAAGGACACCTTTAAGAGAGATAGGAATTGCAGAAAAGAGAATGAATGATTTTATTGATAGACAAAGGGGGCAACTATGAGAAAGACAACAAAGGAATATACCAGAGGCAGGACATTAGAAGAACACATAGCAGAGCATATGAAAAACCCTGCATTCAAGAAGGCATGGCATGACCTTGACCCTGAATTTGAGCTTTTAGAGAGCATGATTAAGGTAAGGGAAAAGAGGGGACTTACACAGTCAGAGCTTGCAAAGAGGATAGGCACAAAACAGCCTGCACTGTCCAGATTGGAGAGAGGCGGGTTTAGTAAGGCAACGGTGGAGACCTTAAGGAAGATCGCTGATGCATTAGATGCCAGACTTGTTATAAAGCTTCAGACTAAATAAAATACTCAGGGGATAGGGTAGCTTCCGATAGCTTCACGGAGATATCCAAAAAGAATAAGAGAATGGGAAAGAGGGCAAATAATATTAAAAAATGTGAGCAAACGATCTGCGGATTTGCAGATGCTGACTTAACAGAAAATAGTTGGGCAGAGATAATCTTACATTGCTGGGAACCAAATCCAGCTCCAGAAAATAGACTCGGGGAAGGCGCTTTAAGGCACTTAGAATCTGTCTCGCCTAAAATAAGAGCATTTTTAGGTTTTCGAGATTTCTCACATGCGCAAGAGGCACAAAAAGAGCTCACATACGTATTAGAGACTATTGTGCAGTACAATGACAGGACTTCTGACGCAATAGACATCTATAAATCTATCCCATTGTGAGCAAATATCTTAACCAACTTAAGTCTTCTCCACCCGAATACCCGGATTGGAGGAAAATAGAACTCGGATATAGGACTTCTCACTTTCTACCTTTTCTTTATTGGCGGCTTGAACTGTGTTTGAGAAGTTATGGATACAAAATAGTTAAGCTCTGTAGCAAATGTGGCAATTTTTTCTTTGACGCAACGTTCAATTTAAGTGGGAAATATTGTTCCGTAAAGTGTAAAAATAGAGTTGCATCCTCTGCGCATTACTACAGGAGCAAGAGCAGCAAGTTAAGTCTTACCTACGAGCAGCTTCTTCCTCGTCTGTTGAAGGCCAAAGAACATGGGCTGATTAATGACGATGACAAATATATAGACTTATCAAGAATATCCGGATTGTTATAACCATAATCAATAACGGGAAAAAAGAACTAAATCTAATCAGCGCAAGCAGTTTTTTTCTTAAAACAAGCCCCCCTCAAAATGGCTACTATCAACGGTTTAGAGCTTTTCTAATCAGCACTCCTCTTTGACTATCAATTGGGTTCTCAGCTATTTTTAAGTAAGAGATTTTAAGAAAAAAGAGAGATTAAGAGCATGACAGAAAAGCATACCTTTGAAGACGCCTCAATCGTTGCATACCTTTCGCTAAGAAACTTCAAAATATCCCCGCAGAAGACCGATAATGGCAAGGTCGTTTTTGTTGTGGAGGGAAAGAATATAGACAATGCGTTACAGGAACTTTACAGTAATGCATCTATAGGAGTGCTTGATTATATTAAGGCTTTGAAGGGGCTTCGTTCAAGCATTTTTGCCCTCAAGGGAGGGCAGAGATGAAAACTACTCTTGAATGGGCAAAGTGGTATGTATCAAAAGGTTTTAGCGTGATCCCTATAAAGCATAAGGGGAAGGAGCCTGCTATTTTTTCATGGAAGGGATATCAAGATAAGTTACCAACAAATGAGGAACTCGTGGAGTGGTTCGGCAATAATAGCAAAAATAATATTGCTATCGTTACGGGCAAAATATCAAACATCGTTGCT
>JBFMAM010000332.1:0-2347 GCA_040755805.1 Nitrospirota bacterium | reverse complement strand
CTAAATGCAGTCCTGCCAAAATTAGATGAAAAGGCTGATTTACTTATAGTAGACAGAAAACAAAATATTGAACCCTCCTTTAAGGAATTTCTAAAACTATCAACAAACATCCCCAAGATTATCATCTCAAATACCCATTCTTTTAGAGGCCTTACGTCCTGGATAAAAGAACCCCTCGCATATCCACTCTATACGCCGGGTATGAAGGAGCTCGGGTATTTTGTCAAAAGATTGCTCAGGGAAAAAGAAATAGTTCATGAAAATAACAGATTAAAATACGACCTCTCAGTAGCAAGGCGTGAGCTGAACTTCTATAAAGAGGTGAGCAGGACCCTTACATCCTCGTTAGAGTTGAACGACATCCTTAATACAATAATGAAAAAGGCAAAAGAGATGACCAATGCTGAGGCATGGTCAGTGTTTTTAGTAGACCAGGAGACAGGAGAAATGGTATTCAGAAGAACAGAAGGTAGAAAAAAGACAAAAGAAATGCAGAGATTCAGGCTGAAGGTCGGGGAAGGTATTTCTGGCTGGGTTGCACAGAAGGGTATACCTGTTGTGATCCCTGACGTCTCACGGGATGAACGTTTTAGTGAAAAGATAGATAGAGCCATCCGTTTCAAAACAAAATCTGTCATGTGTGTCCCGATAAAAAGCAGGGGGCAGGTACTCGGGGTTCTCGAGGTTGTAAATAAAACTACAGGAGAACCTTTTACAAATGAAGACCTTGACTTATTGATAAGGCTTGTTGACCAGGCAGCAATTGCTTTAGAAAGGGCATCACTTTATCAGAAGATGGCAGAGCTTGTTATCACAGATGACCTTACAAAGCTCTTCAACACGAGATATCTCAACAGAACTATCGAGATGGAGCTCCTGCGCTCAAGCAGATATCGCACATCTGTCTCACTTATATTCATGGATATTGATTACTTCAAAAATATAAATGACCGTCATGGTCATCTTGTGGGTAGTAAGGTGCTGGTCGAGATGGGGCAGCTCCTTATAAAGAACTTAAGGGCGGTAGATATTGTTGCAAGATATGGGGGAGATGAGTTCGTGATTATCCTTCCACATACGCCACCAGATGCAGCAGTACAGATTGCGGAAAGGATAAGAAAGGCCATCGAGAGGAATGCCTTTCTTAAAAAAGAGGGTTATTCGCTTAAGATAACTGCCAGTTTCGGGATTGCCTCATATCCGGAAAGTGCAAAATCTAAGGAAGAACTTATAAGACTTGCTGACGAGGCAATGTACAGAGTTAAGTATCAGAGAGGAAACGGGGTTTATGCTATAATACAACCCCAATAATGCAATTAACCACTCATACCATCTCTAATGTCCTTATCAGGGCCTCTGCCTTCTTGAGCGTTTCGTAATATTCCCTCTCAGGGTCTGAGTCAGCAACAATGCCAGCACCTGCCTGGACATATACCATTTCACCTCTTAAAACAAATGTCCTTATTACTATATTTAAATCCATATTTCCTGAAAAGCTAATATAACCTATTGACCCTGTATAAGGCCCGCGCCTTACTGGCTCAAGCTCATCTATAATCTCCATACACCTTACCTTGGGAACACCTGTTATAGTGCCTCCGGGGAATGCAGCCTTTATTGCATCAAAACAGTCTTTACCATTTGCAAGGCTTCCCATCACATTCGAGACTATGTGTATTACATGAGAATAATCCTCGGTAATCATAAGTTCATCGACTCGAACCGAACCGTAATCCGAAACCCTTCCGAGGTCATTTCTCTCAAGGTCTATCAGCATAATATGTTCTGCCCTCTCCTTCTCATTTAAAAGTAGCTCTGAGCGCATCAGCTCATCTTCCTTACCGTCTTTCCCTCTCGGCCTTGTGCCTGCTATAGGCCTTGTCTCAATAATTCCATCTTTAACCCTTAAAAGCCTCTCAGGCGAAGAACTTACTATCTGGTAATCTCCAAAATCAATAAATGCTGCGAATGGAGATGGATTTATAGAGCTCAGTATCCTGTAGAGGCTCCAAGGGCTTTTATTTCTGATATGTGCTGAAACCCTCTGTGATAGGTTTGCCTGAAAGATATCTCCTGCTGCTATATATTCCTTAGCCTTTTTAACGATATCCATATAATCATTCTTTTTCATTTCATAAATAATCTCAATCTGATTATTGGTCATTGGATATCGGTCGCTGGTTATCACCTGAAAATCCCCCCTCCCCCCCTTTACTAAAGGGGGGTTAGGGGGGATTATTTTCATTGCCCTTTGTGTCGCTATAGGACATATTTGTTCCATTGATGACAGATTACTTATCGCCTTCAGTATTTTATTAATCTCATATTCTGCCTCATCGTATTTCTC
>JBFMAM010000331.1:0-2353 GCA_040755805.1 Nitrospirota bacterium | reverse complement strand
GGTAGCATAAAGATAAAGAATCTTTTAGGGTCCATTCAGGATTACATTATTCAGGAAGAAGCTAAGTCCTTGGGCGAACCCGTCCTTGTTATGAGAAACATAACAGAAAGGCCAGAGGGAATAGAAGCAGGGATGGTTAAATTTGTCGGAACAGATAAAGATAAAATAGTCAAAAAATAATGCGATTGTTAGATAACACCGCCCTTTACGAAAAAATGTCAAAGGCTGTTAATCCTTACGGTGATGGAAAAGCAGCGCAACGAATAGTAAAGATTTTGGAAGAAGTGTAGTATTTCCAAATATAAAGCACAAAGAGGGAGTCTTGAAATTCGGAATAAAAGAATGATGATTTTGACACAAACATCTCGTTTTGTTATGATTGAGCCATGAAAAAATCTACATTAAACTGGTTGCAATCAGCGGATTATGACTTAAAAACTGCGTTGTCATTACTGAAAAATAAGCGATATATCTATGTGATTTTCATGTGCCATCTTGCTCTGGAGAAGACTTTAAAGGCTATATTGTCTGAGATGTATAAAGAGCTTCCTCCTTATACACATAATCTCAACAGGCTTATGGAAATGGGTAATATATCCTTGCCAGAAGGGTATCAAGATTTTGTCAATAAGATAAATCTCCAGAGTGTTCCAACAAGATACCCAGAGGATTTTAAAAGACTTTCAAAAGAGTTTAACAGAAAAATCGCAGAGGATTATTTGAAACAGACAAAAAGGACAATTAAATGGTTAAGGCAAAATATACCACAACTGAAATAAGAAAAGTAGTAAAGGCTTTGGTTGAAACCCTTACTGCAAGTAAGATAGATGTAGACAAGATAATATTGTATGGCTCTTATGCAAAGGGTACACCGCGAGACCATTCAGATATAGACATAGCGGTAATTTCCCCTTCATTTAAAGGAAAGAAACTGCTTGAAATACAGGCTGAACTTGCAAAAATATTTTCAAAATATTTATCAATAGTGGAACCAGTTGGATATTCATCAGAGGATTTTCAGTCTGCAGAACCGGAAACCCTTCTTGGTGAAATCAAGCGATCTGGAAAGGTATTGTACGAATAGCAAAATTAAAGACAGCGACCGTTTATTCCCTGAAACTCCTCGAATATGGGTCATTTGTATTCCTTATGAATCATTCCTACCTTATCCTCACAGATTCAGGTGGCATACAGGAAGAAGCTCCATCGTTAGGTAAACCTGTATTGGTAATGAGAAATACTACAGAGAGACCAGAAGGGATAGAGGGATGTCAAAGGCTGTTAATCCATATGGTGATGGAAGGGCTGCGGAAAGGATTATGGATATACTTTTAAGTTTGTCTGGTGAATTGGTTTGAATGGTTAGATTGGTTAATTTAATGACACTTCCTCTTTATATATTTCTCGCTTTTTTCGTTTCTTTTGCGATAGCCTTCCTCATTTTACCAAAACTCTCTCGTATAGCATCCCGAATTGGCTTAATGGACCATCCAAATAGACGAAAAGTGCACAAAAACCCAAAACCCCTGATTGGGGGTCTGGGGATGATGATGGGCATTTATCTTAGCTGTCTCTTGTTTATCCCCTTATCAAACCTGAGAGGATTCTATACAGGACTGTTTATGCTTGCACTTGTTGGTTTCCTTGATGATTTTAGAGAACTGAATCACAATTTGAAGTTTGTAGCTCAGATAATTGCATCTATCATTATGGTATATTTCAGCCAGACAGTTCTTCAATCCTTCGGGGATTTGTTTTCTTTCGGTCCTATAAATCTTGGTATTATTGCAATCCCCTTAACCATATTCAGCACAGTGGGCGTTATTAATGCAATCAATATGGTAGATGGACTTGATGGTCTTGCAGGGGGACTTTCTCTCATCGCTTTTATCTCTTTTGCCATACTTTCGTATATAAACAGCCAGACAGAGTTGATGCTATTGAGCGTTGTTCTGAGTGGCGCGGTTGTTGCCTTTCTCAGGTATAACTGGCAGCCATCAAAATTGTTTATGGGAGATGCAGGGAGTCTTTCCCTCGGTTTTTCCCTTGCATTTCTATCAATAGCCATAACTCAAAAAAATAATAGCCTCGTCCCACCTGTAGCAGCCCTGTTGATTCTATCCGTCCCCATTGTGGATACATTAACCATAATGATTAAAAGAGTGTTGAAAGGCAAAAACCCCTTTTATGCAGATAAAAACCATTTACACCATATCCTCCTGAAGTTCGGTCTGGACAAAAAGGATGCTGTTAAAGCTATTCTTTTATTATCTGGGGTATTCTCCACCATTGCTCTTATAGGCACGATTTTTAAGGTTCCTGACTATTATCTGTTTCTCATCTTCTCTCTCTA
>JBFMAM010000330.1:0-2372 GCA_040755805.1 Nitrospirota bacterium | reverse complement strand
TGTGGTCAAGGAGCATAATATCTATCGCTGGGCAGGAAATCTGATTACAGCATTAGCAAGGCTGCTGACATCAGAAATCTTAGATGAAAAAACAAGGTAGTGTTTCCAGACCATATTACTTCTTTAACAAAAATTATTTCTACAAATTTTTAAGACCTGACCAAAAGATTGCCTTATTCTTAGATTATGATGGCACATTAGTCCCTATTCAAAAGAATCCTGCACAGTGTATCTTATCCGATAAATTAAGAAATCAATTGCAATTATTAGCAGACTCTAACCGTTGTTATTTAACCATTTTAAGTGGAAGATCATTATCAGATATCAGGAAAATGGTTAGAATCAAAAAGATTTATTATGGCGGGAATCACGGCTTAGACATCTCAGGCCCCGATGTGAGATATACGCATCCTAAAGCAATATTTGCAAAGCCGATTATGAATTGTATAAGACAGCATTTGCAGAAAAAAATTGTAAATATTGAAGGTGCATGGCTTGAGGACAAGAAATTTACTGTGAGCCTTCACTTCCGCTCTGTAAAGAAAAAAGATATCTTATCTACCAAAAAAGAATTTTATAGGATAGTGACACAGTTTTCAGAAAATAAATCCCTATCCATACTCAAAGGTAAAAAAGTCTTGGAACTGGTGCCAGATACATCCTGGAACAAGGGAGTAGCTGCCCTTTGGATTCTACAACGGTTAAAAGATAAGTGTTTGCCTATATATATAGGTGATGATTGGACAGATGAAACTGCCTTTAAGACACTTCGTACAAGGGGTGTTACTATACGAATCGGAAAATCTAAAAAAACTTCTGCAAATTATTATCTCAAAGGTTACCGGGAGGTTTCACGATTACTGCAGCAAATCCAGGAGATTACAAAAACTCTTTAGAAAGGATTGCTGAATTGTTCCACCAAAAACTTCTATTGCTAATTTTATCCCTGTTAATCTTTGCTTGTTCTCAGAGAGATAGCTATTTAGAGGACAAAGGCACAATTGTATTGGTATTTAAGCATGGAAAGATAGCAGGTGACCCTGAATTATTCAGGCAATTATTAGATAGATTCGAGAAAGAAAATCCTATCATAAAGGTCAGGGATGAAAGCCTTCCCGCATCAACAGATGAACAACACCAATTCTATGTCATAAATCTTGAGGGTAAAAGTTCTGATTTCGATGTCCTTAGTATGGATGTCATCTGGGTGCCAGAATTCGCAAGGCCAGGATGGTTGAGGGATTTAAGCCATATATTACCCGAAGAAGAAAGGAAGGAATTCTTCCCTGGCCCGATTCAGGCCATTACTTATAAAGATAAAATCTATGCCATACCATGGTATATAGATGCAGGGCTATTGTATTACAGGAAAGACCTTCTTCAGAAATATGGCATTTCACCTCCAGAGACTTGGCAAGAGCTTGTTGTGGCTGCCCAATATGTTGTCTCAAGGGAGAAGGATTTATATGGCTTCATCTGGCAAGGGAAGCAGTATGAAGGCTTGATCTGCAATGTCCTTGAGTACTTTTGGGGCAATGGCGGTGACGTGTTGAAAGATGGAATATCTGTTATAAATAGACCTGAGAATGTATATGCCCTCCAGTTTATGAGGGATATGATTACAAAGCATAAAATCACGCCTCCTCTTGTAACAACTGCTATAGAGGAGCCAACAAGGCATATATTCGGAAATGGCAGGGCGGTTTTTATGAGAAACTGGCCCTATGCATGGAGTATCTTTGAAAAGGAAGGTTCAGCTATCAAAGGGAAGGTTGGAATATCTACACTTCCATCATTTCCAGGTAAAGAGTCTGCATCAACCCTCGGTGGATGGCAGCTCGGCGTGAATAGGTACTCAAAACATCCTGAAGCAGCAGAAAGACTGATAAAGTTCCTTACATCGTCTGAATCACAAAAGACCCTCGCTCTCACCATAGGTTATAAGCCAACAAGAAAATCTCTATACAACGACAGAGACCTGTTAAGGGAACAACCATTTATTGTTGGCCTTTTCGATGTCTTTATGAAAACAAGGCCGAGGCCTGTATCGCCAGGAAAGATAATTACAGGGTTCTCAGAACTGTAGAGTTGCCCAGAAAACATTTAGCAGAAAAACACGAATTACTAAAGGAGATAAATACAGAGTCCTATCTAATAAAAGAAGCATCCAAGGTGGATGGACGTTCTATTAAGGAACTTCGCCTTAGAACCGAGACAGGGGTTACTATTATTGCAGCTCAGCGTGGAGATAAGGTTCATCAAAACCCACAACCAGACTTTGTCCTGAAGAGAGGAGATATTCTTCTTTTAATTGGCAAAAAGGAAGATATCAATCGTGCCATAGAATATCTTGAATCAGATAGATTTTTGGT
>JBFMAM010000329.1:0-2411 GCA_040755805.1 Nitrospirota bacterium | reverse complement strand
GATTCCTATAATAACAGGATTCAGATATTTCAGTATTTAAAAGGAAAGGATTCAAGTGCTCAAGGGGTCAAGTGAAAGTCATAGAAAACAAACACTTGAATCCTCGAATCCTTGATCCTCGAACCCTTTTAGAGGTAAACAGTGAGCTTTAAACGCATTTTAAAATTTAGATTTTGCATTCTGTATTCTGCATTTTGCATTTTAGTTTTAATTCCCATTTTAGCACTGGCGGGGGTAAGTGGTACAAAGCATAACCTCTCTGTTTCAGGCCCAGGGACTATAAAGGCGGTTGAAGAGACCCAGATATGTATATTCTGCCATACCCCTCACAATGCAGATCCTGCATATCCTCTCTGGAATCATGAGCTATCTGCAGTGGTAAATTACATTAACTACTGGAGCCCTACACTAAAGGCCTATGCCTCTGAGGCTGAGGCACCACCTATTGACGGCTTCTCAAAGTTGTGTCTCAGCTGCCATGATGGAACAGTTGCACTCGGGGCAATATCAGGAAGTATGAAGGAGGAGATACAGATGGTCACCATCTCGGGTGTTGTTGAGTCAGGAAAACTCTTGCCAGGTGCAGCAGGGTACCTCGGGACAGACCTAAGCGGAGGGCACCCCATATCCTTCATATTTGACGAAGCTTTGAAGAATCTAAGAAATGCAGATCCGAATATCTCGCACCTTAATTGGCCGATAAATGATCCTGATGTGAAACTTTATCCGACACAGGGTGGTTATGGCGTTCAGTGCACATCATGCCATGACCCTCATGCTAATAAAGCAGCAGGTGGGTGGCCTCCATTTTGGCATAAAACGACCCATGACGAGGTATGCCTGGTATGCCATGAGCAGATAATAACTCAACCGCCAATTAAATGGTGAAATTGACAATTATAAATCAGAGAAGGATTCAAGGGGTCGAAACAGGAAGGATTCAAGGATTCAAGGGGTCCAGTGGTCAAGTGAAAAAATCTTTTCTTCGCTTGAACCCTCGAATCCTGGAATCCTCGAACCCTTTTAGCAATGGTAAGCGATGAAGGGTAAACAAAGATATAGGCTATTGGTAGGATTGGTCTTATTGATACTCCTTCTGACTCCGGTTTTCCTTTATTCGGAGGGCCCTCATGCTGACAGGAGTAAGCTACCCAGGGGATGTGCGAGCTGCCATAGGGGGCACGGTAGATTTTCTACCCCTATGCTTCCAGAGAGGAAGGAAGTCTTTTGTTTTAGGTGCCACGGTCATAGTATAAATGTAGAGAAGGCAAAGAGAGGGGGAGACCTTGCAGCGAATATCAATACAGTTAATATCCAGAAGGAATTCGAGAAACCCTATCGCCACCCTATTGAAAAAATCAGGATTCATAGATATGATGAGACCCTGCCTGAGAGAGATCCATCCATGCCGAGGCATGCAGAATGCGTAGATTGTCACCATCACCACTATGTAAAAACAGAAAACAAAATAGTAGCGGTTAGAGGCGCAAACAGGCATGGGGCAAAGGTTGAAAGTGTGAGCTTTGAATATGAGCTCTGCTTTAAGTGCCACTCATATAGTGCTAATCTCCCTGCAGATCAGACAAATAAGGCAGAGATTTTCGATATATCAAATCCATCCTATCATCCAGTGGAGGCACCGGGCAGAAACAACGATGTCCCGAGCCTTATCTATCCTTTGACAGCATCAAGCCTTATCAAATGCACAGACTGCCACAACAATGATGACCCTGCAGGGCCAAAGGGGCCTCATGGCTCTATATACAGATATATCCTGACTAAGAATTTTACAGAGACTGACGGCTCAGAAGGGGATTTTCAGTATGAACTCTGCTATAGTTGTCACAGAAGAGAAAGCATTCTCAGTAATGAAAGCTTTCAGCTACATTACCTCCATATCTCTACTGTAGGTACTTCATGCAGGACGTGTCATAATCCACACGGAAGCACCCGGTATACACATCTTGTAGATTTCGATAATCTATCTATCAGGCCCTCAAATAGTGGGCGTCTTGAGTTTAGCGATTTTGGCAACAGGGCAGGTCAGTGTTTTCTTAACTGCCACGGGAAAGACCACGACCCAGCGGTATATCCTGCTGCAGTCTCAACACCATCAACATCATCGCCTTCTTTCCGCCAGAAATTGCCAATACCCCCTCCCCGTCCATTACGCCGTTTTTGAACCTCTTGCTCCTTTTTTTCTCACACCGATACATTGTGAGCATGGTCTACGACTCCTCTATGACCCGTAGGGTAGAAGAGCTCACGAAGCTGCTTTTATCAGCTCCTTCATCTCCCTTACCGCCCTCTCAATGCCAACAAGCACAGCCCTCGATACGATACTGTGTCCTATGTAAAGTCCTCTGAGCCCCTGAATAGAAGCTATTTTAGTAACATTGAAATAATTAAGG
>JBFMAM010000328.1:0-2459 GCA_040755805.1 Nitrospirota bacterium | reverse complement strand
TTTTAATGAAAATATTGTCGAAATATTGTTTTCCTTGAAACGTTAATTTTAGAAGTCTATACTTGACTTATGAAAGAGTCAAAATTTAAAGAAGTCCTTATATTCGTAGCTGGAACTACGCCACAGATAATCACAGAAACAATCTATGCCTTAATCCATCAAGACCCTCCAGTTTACCCGGACGAAATCTATATTATTACAACAACACATGGAGAGCGACTTATTAAAGAGAATCTTATTGATTCTAAAAGATTTAAAGATTTCTGCAAAGAGTTCAATGTTTCTGAGGATATCTTAAATGAAGATTCTATAGTAGTTGTCAAAGGCCGTAATGGTAATCTACTCGATGATATAAAAGAGGCAAAAGATAACAGGTTTCTTGGAGATTTCATTACAGATCTTATAAGAGATAAGTCATCTGATGAGAAGGTAAGGCTACACTGCTCTCTTGCCGGAGGACGTAAGACGATGTCTTTTTATCTTGGCACCGCACTTCAGCTCTTTGGAAGGCCCTGGGACAAACTTTATCATGTCCTTGTTACACCAGAGTTTGAGTCCAACCCCGATTTCTATTACAAGCCTAAGAAAAACAGGGTTCTCAAGAAAGACGGAAAAGAACTTCACACAAAGGATGCCGAGATATTTCTTGCTGAACTTCCATTTATTAGACTCAGGGATAAAATACCTCTTGATGGTAAGAGTTTCAGAGAGCTTGTTCTGGAAGGGCAACGGGAAATAGATACAGCACTAACACAACCTTTCTTGAAAACAAACCTGCGCGAAAGAACAGTTTATATAGGTGATATTCCCATTGATATGGTACCACTTCAATTAATGATTTATACAGCTTATCTCAGGCAGAAGATAGACCATTGCAAATATCCTGAAAATATTTATTGTCTTAATTGTACAGACTGTTTTCTCCCCATAGTGGATCTCTTAAGTCGGTCAGCCCTTGAAAAGATGTCAAGAGACTATAGGAGAATCTACAGCATACAACCTGGACGTGCGGACGACATGCTTGATAAGTGCAAAGAGGGACTTCGTATGGAGATTCTTAGATCGAACATAAGCAAGATTAACAGGACAATAAAGGAACAATTGATGAATGATACCTTACTGCCATATTACACAATCACAGCTATAAAACAATATGCCGGTAGCCGGTATGGGGTAAGGGTAGAAAAGGGGAAGATAAGAATTGATTAAAATTTTCATGAACAATTTTTTATGGAGTGAACATATATGACTGATCAAACAATAATATGTCCAAATTGTGGAAAGAAAATACCTTTAACTGAAACACTATCTCATCAGATTAAGGAAAGTCTTATAAGAGAGTTTGATGAACAGATAAAAGAAAAAGAAAGGGAAATCGAAAAACGTAAAAGACTGCTCGATAAAGAAGCCCAAAAGCTTGAGGAATCGAAAAAAACTATTGAGCATGAAATACGAGAAAGACTAAAAACTGAGAGAACTAAATTATTAGAGGAAGCTCGTAAAGAAGTAAAAACAGCTCTTGAAGTTGATCTCAGAGATTTGAAGGAGCAGATTGCTGAAAAGGATAAAAGACTTGAGGAGGCACATAAAGCAGAGCTTAGTTTCAGGAAAAAGATGAGAGAACTTGAAGAGCAGAAAAAGAGCATCGAACTTGAGGTTGCACGAAAGATTGATGCAGAAAAAGAAAAGATTAGACAGCATGCATTGGAAATTTTTAGTGAAGAGCATAGGCTAAAAGATCTTGAGAAGGACAAAATAATTAGCGATATGCGGAAAACTATAGAAGACCTTAAACGTAAATCGGAGCAAGGTTCTATACAGACTCAGGGAGAGGTTCTTGAAATGGACATGGAGGAAATATTAAAGACGAAATTCCCTTATGATGACATTTCTCCGGTTCCTAAAGGGACAAGAGGAGCTGATATATTGCAGAAAGTATATAGCGGAAATGGTCAATATTGCGGTTCAATACTCTGGGAAACCAAGCGAACGAAATCATGGAGCAATGGCTGGATATCAAAACTGAAAGATGATCAGAGAGAAATAAAGGCAGAAATAGCAGTTATAGCCACAGAAGCTATGCCAAAAGAGATAAGTTCATTTGCTCTGATTAACGGCGTATGGGTAACTGACCTGGGGCTTGCAGGTTGTCTTGCGGGAGCTTTAAGGTCAGGCTTAATACAGGTATCTCAGGCGAGGATGGCTGCCGTCAGCAAAGATGAAAAGATGGAGGTCCTTTATAAATACCTTTCCGGCCCTGAATTTAAACAGAAAGTTGAGGCAATTGTCGAGGCATTTAAATCAATGAAAGAAGATTTAGAGCAGGAGAAAAGGGCTATGTTAAGGATCTGGAGCAAAAGAGAGAAAGAGATTGAGCGTGTGATAACAAATACTGTAGGCATGTACGGCGATATGCAAGGTATTATCGGCACATCAATGCCTAAAATAAAAATGCTTGA
>JBFMAM010000327.1:0-2474 GCA_040755805.1 Nitrospirota bacterium | reverse complement strand
CCTCAAATCCTATTGCTCCCGCAACTGAGGGTGTGATAAGCAGAAATAAAACACCAATAAAAATAATTGCCTTTTTCATCTCTTCCTCCTTACTATTATTTTATTCCATGGCCAATGGCTATGTATATCACTTCACCTGAAAATACCTTTTAAATCCCTCCTTCCCCCTTTTCTAAAGGGGGGTTAGGGGGATTATTTTCATTGCCCTTTGTGCCTCTTTAAGACATTAATGTTTCATCATGCTCAATAAGCGGATATATTAGACCATAAATGGGCTGATTTTTCAATAATTTAAAGAAGGGGTGGAATTATCATGAGCATGAAAATCGGGTCAGTCCGCCCGCCCGAAGGGGGCGGACGATACTACCCACAAACGTTTTGCTACTTACATATCTCTAATCTCTAAGCAATTCTCGGTGAAAAACTGGGGAGCGTGAAGCAATCCCAAGCCTTTGCATATTCACCGAGAATTGCTGCATATCTCTTTCAGATGCAAAAAAGGATATAATTTATGCTAATATATCAATATCAAATGACCAAATTACAATAACCAGATAAAAATGAGAATAACCGATAATCAAATTCCAAACAGTTTGATTATTGGTGCTTGGTCATTGGTAATTGATAATTGATAATTAAAAAGAAAAGGGATTATATGAAAGGTAAGGTATATTTGATCGATGTAACAAACAGGGATGGTGTACAGACATCCCGGATACTTCTCCCGAAACTCTCCAAGACGATGTTAAACATCTATTTTGATGAGATGGGTATTTATCAGAGCGAAGTAGGTTTCCCAACACTAAAACACGAGGTCAATTACATAAATGCGAACCTTGAACTTGTAAAACTCGGCGCAATAAAAAGGATTCACCTCGAGGGGTGGTGCAGGGCAATCCCTGAGGATGTGACACTTAGTTTTAAAAACTGCCCTGACCTCAAGCATATAAATGTCTCAATATCAACATCAGAGATAATGATACAGGGTAAGTTTCAAGGTAGAAAGACCTTTAAGGATATTATTAAATCCCTTGTTGAGGCTGTTAAGACTGCAAGGGAGCTTGGTGCAGAGACGGTAGGGGTAAATGCAGAGGATGCATCGAGGACAGAGGTTGACAGACTGATAGAATTTATTCTTGCAGGCAGAGAGGCAGGGGCAGACCGCTTCAGATATTGTGATACACTCGGTACAGATGACCCCATAACCATATACGAGAGAACAAAGGCACTCGCCCTCGCTACAAGGTTTCCTTTAGAAATGCACTGCCACAATGATCTCGGAATGGCAGAGGCTGTTTCTATTGCAGGTGCGCAGGGAGCTATAGAAGCTGGCGTTGATTCGTATATAAATACAACCGTCAATGGTTCTGGAGAGCGTTGTGGCAATTGCGACCTCGTATCAACAATCTTAGCGCTTAAATTCTCCCACGGGCTCAAAGATAAAGTCCCCCTCGATGAATATATAGACCTCAAAAAGGCATGGAAGATCGGGAGATATGCATCTTATGCATTCAATATACCTATACCCATAAACCAGCCCGGTGTAGGTGCAAATGCATTTGCCCATGAATCAGGGATACATGCAGATGGAGCTCTAAAAGACAGACGTAACTATGAGCTCTATGACCCTGAGGATGTGGGAAGAGGTGAACCAGAGCTCCTCGAGACCGGGAGGATAATAACAACAGGAGAGTACGGGGGAATTAAAGGCTTTAGGCATGTCTATGACAAACTTGGCATCCATTTCCACGATGACAATGAGGCGAGAAAGGTGCTTGAACTCGTGCAGTATGCAAATCTACATACTCAAAAGCCTCTTACGGATGACGAGTTGAAGTTTATTGCCACTTATCCTGAGGTTGTGCGAAAGATACTCACAGTAAATCCATAGTGAGCTTGTCGAACTAATGCATACAGTTACATTAATCCCGGGAGATGGCACAGGTCCTGAAATCTCTGAGGCCACAAAACGGGTCATCGAATCCACCGGTGTTGCTATCAGGTGGGATATTCAGGAGGCAGGGCTGGAGGTTTTTGAAAGAGAAGGAACCCCCCTACCACAGAAAGTCATCGATTCTATTAAGAAGAATAAGGTAGCCCTCAAAGGGCCAGTTACTACTCCGGTGGGAACAGGTTACAGGAGCGTTAATGTTGCGTTAAGACATAACCTCGATCTTTATTGTTGTCTGAGGCCATGTAAAACCTTTAAAGGTGCAAGGACAAGATATGAAGATGTCGACCTTGTCATAATCAGGGAAAATACAGAGGACCTTTACGCTGGAATCGAGTTCGTGAAGGGCTCAGAAGACACAAGAGAGCTCATAGATTTTATTAATAGGTTAACAGGAAAGACAATCAGGTATGATTCGGGTATCAGCATAAAACCCATATCTGTTTATGCTACAGAGAGGATTGTAAGGTTTGCATTCGAGTATGCGAGAAAAAATAAAAGAAAAAAGGTTACAGCAGTACAT
>JBFMAM010000326.1:0-2480 GCA_040755805.1 Nitrospirota bacterium | reverse complement strand
GGAGGAGAACCGGTGGCATCTATCGTAATATTTCCTGCAGAATAAACAGGACATGGATAATCATCATCTCTTATAAAAATAGCTCTGAGATAGGCTGTTTTCTTTTCTGTGCCTTTTTCCATTACAGAACCCTTGCTTATAATTTCTACGGAATAGCGGGGAGTTGTGCCGGATGCATTTTCTCCGTCTATATTATTGTATGAAAAATAGGGTTTTGATGTATCAAAGGTTATAGTAAATCTCTGGCTTGAAGAGATATCTACTATTACATCTGATACAGGATTATTCGGGTCTCCTCCCCATGTCGGGTCCTGGCTCAACTGATAACGGGCAAATTCTATGCCCCCTTCGGCAGCTACTATGGCTTTGGTTTTTAAATCGGCTTTCCCTATAATATTACTTGTTTGACCCACTATTATTAACATGGAAGTAGTAAGCATAATTAATATAACCGTAAGCATAAGTATAGAAATAAGGACCATACCCTTATGGAGAAAATTTTTTTTATTCATCTAAATCTGGCAAGGATACTCATACTAAAATCTTTGATTTAGTATGAGAGGAATTGCCACTCCTTTCTATAAGTAAAGTTTTAGCTCTCTCTAAAAGTTTTAAGTTCTTATAAGAGGCGCTTCTGTGTATAGAGTCTCCGTTAAGTTTTCTCAGGTCAAAGTAGCCCGTTCTTCTTCTTCCAAATATGAAACATTTCTGTCCTTCAAACAAAATCTTATCATATCTCTGGAAACCTTTAATATATCTTGAAGCAGTGTTTCTTATATGACTCCTGCTTCCTTTATAGAGCTTTCTATTCTGTCTTCTTACCTGACTGATTAAATATGGGGAAATTCTGTCCTGCCCTGTTCCTCCTGCAATAATAAAAGCATCGTTAATGTGAGACTTTTTTATGTTGTATCTAATCCGCTTATTCTTTGTAATATGGCCGTAAGTATGACTTACATTGTCATATCTTAAATTCAGGGTATTTACTAATTTCCACCTTACAGAGGACATAAATGTTTCTCCTCTGAAATTGTTTGGCTTCTCAGCTTTCAGAATTATATCTCCTCTGTGATACTTTTTATGACAGGAATTACATAAGGTTATAAGATTATCAGGTTTATTTCCACCTGTCTGTCTGGATGTGAGATGATGGACATTCAATACTTTATCTTTTGATTTGCCTTTGCAGTGACGACATATATGACCGTCTCTATGGAGAACATATTCTCTTGTATTCCAGAAGCCGAGTTTATTGCCCTCCTGATAGTCTCTTCCTTCTATATCAGGATTTTTAATCTTCTGAATATCAAAATTAGCCACTTCTACAATGCATCCTGTTACCGGTAATATACTATATATACCTGCTATAACTTTAATATGACTGTCCAGTTTATGCTGTAAAGAAGGAGCAATCCACCCTTCCGGTTTTCGTCTGTTAAGCCACCTGGCCGCTCTATATCTGGTCTTTCTGTTTCTTCTTGTTCTTCTGTAGCTTCTGCGCTCACTGTTTAATTTAACAATATCTTTTCGAAGTTGAACTTCAGATGCATATAGTTCCTCTTTAACCGTAACAGCAGATAATCCTGTATGCTCATAGCCTGAGTCTATCCCGAGAGTGACTTCCTGTTTATATTCTTCTCCCTTATAATTCAACTGAATAGTGAAAGGAGTTCTCTGTTTTACAACAGCTTTACCATCTTTCAGTAGTAATCTTGCTATTGCAGGTTTACAGGGCATCAATGGATTACCGTCTTTAGTTAATACATATACTCTCATTCGAGTAAATCCTCCTGTTTCCAGGGTAAGGGTCTCATCGCCAATGTTATCCCGGCTTGTCAGGCCTGCAACACTTTGCCTTCCACTCAGCAATGTTTAATCACAGGCGACAGAGCCTGGAACGTGAGAAGTATTCCAGGGTGTCGTGACCGGAATAACGTAGTGTTCAAAACACTCAGGCTAGTCAATCAGGGCCTGCACAGGGCAAGCCCATACTATAGCGCTTCGCGCTTAGTATGTGGTGGTTGACTTTTAAACCTGGCCTGACGTTTACTATAAAATCGTTTTTTATGCATTTACACACTCTGTTTAAGGGCGTTTTTTTATACCTATTTGTTTACCGAACCAGCCGGATAATTTCTTTACTAATTCCAATACTTCCGGGATAGCAGTTTCCTGGTCGGATGCAATTAATTTATCAATTCTATTCAAAAGTCCCGCGCCTTCAGAATTGTCCATTTTAAGTTCCTTTAATTTCTTCGCCCATTCGAGTCTATGTCCTGTTAAAGAATAATAGCTATTTGGTCCACCGAAAACTTCATCCGCTTCTTGATCATCCTGTCCATCATCTTCCCAAAAGCAAATGGAACAAATATCAAAAGAACATCTTTCATGAATTGTCGGATACCCGCATGATGGACAGGTATTCCCTAATCCTTTGATAGCTTTCAGTCTATCAGCACCTGGTAATTTTGGAAGGTAAC
>JBFMAM010000325.1:0-2501 GCA_040755805.1 Nitrospirota bacterium | reverse complement strand
CAGGCACAATACATAGTCCCTTCTTTACCAGATCATGTGGAGGTGTGCCATTAATAATCTCATCTGCAAAAACTATTTCCCCGCTTTTTATTTCTCCTCCTAACGATTTGAGTATCCCATAGATTGCATTCAAGGCAGTAGACTTCCCCGACCCATTAGGCCCGATCATGGCTACAATTTCGCCTTCATTGACCGAGAGTGAGATGTTATTTAAGGCCTGAACCGTTCCATAGTACACCGTCAGGTTTTTTACCTCAAGAAGCAACTTTTCTTCTCCCTAAGTATGCTTCAATTACCCTTTCATTCCTCATTATCTCTTCAGGTGTTCCTTCAGCAATTTTCTGGCCATAGTTTATCACAATGACCTTGTCTGAGATACTCATCACAGTCTTCATGTCGTGCTCGATGAAAAAGATTGTTTTTCCTTCTTTGTTTAAGTTCTGCAAAATCTCAAGCATCTCTGCCCTCATGCCTGGAAACAACCCTGAAGTAGGTTCATCTAATAATAGCAACTCTGCTCCAGTTGCCAGGGCCCTAGCCAGTTCGAGGAGTTTCCGTTGGCCGTGAGACAGGTTCTCAGCCATTTCGTCTTTCTTTTCCAGTAAACCAACAAGCTTCAGGTAGTCAATCGCTTTCTCCCTGTTTTCATTGTCTTCTCTTCTCATTTCTTCACTCTGGAGCAACGCTGCCCAGAGGCTCTCCCCTCTATCATATTTTGTGGCAAGCATCATATTCTCTAAAACTGATATTTGAGGGAAGAGTCTGATATTCTGAAAAGTCCTCCCTATGCCAAGCTTTGCAATCTTACAGGGATTTAAGGAGGTAATCTTTCTGCCGTTAAAATATACATCGCCTTTATCTGGCCTCAAGAAGCCCGTAATCACATTAAAGACCGTGGTCTTTCCCGCACCATTAGGGCCAATCAATGAAGTAATCGTTCCTTTTTGTAATTCAAAGGAAAAATTATCAATTGCCCTGATACCATCGAACTCCTTTGAGATATCCTTTACCTGAAGAATGCCCATAACACCTTACCTGAATCTATACCTTCCTAAGATCCCTTGCGGTCGTTTTAGCATAAGAATAATCAACAAGAGTCCGTATATCATCTGCCTCAGAGGTGCAGCAACAGAACTGGGCATTCCAAGAAATCTTATAAGTTCAGGGAATATCACAAGGACTGAAGCTCCAATAAAAGAGCCAGAAAGACTTCCCATCCCACCGAAGACAACCATTAAAAGGATAGTTATAGACTCCATTACTGTAAAGCTTGAAGGGTCAATAAAGGTAATGTAGTGAGCATAAAGGCTTCCAGCGATCCCAGCAAAGAAAGCACCTATCACAAATACCAAGATTTTATGCCTATCCACATCTTTACCCATTGCTAAGGTTGCTATCTCGTCTTCCCTGATTCCACGTAGCACTCTTCCAAAAGGAGAGTTGACCACCCTTTTTATGATGAAATAAGTCAAAAAGACGAATAGAGTTACAAGGATGAGATAAGACCAAATCTCTGATAATTGATTGCCGAAAACTGAAAACCCGGGTATCCCAGGAAGTCCCATCGGTCCCCTTGTCACAGATACCCAGTTCTTAGCAATGGAGTAAACAATCACGCCAAGACCAAAGGTAGCAAGGGCCAAGTAATCACCTTTTAGCCGTACAGAAGGAAAACCTATAACAACTCCTGATAACGCAGCAACGCATGCACCAATCAATAAGCCAAGCCAGGGTGAGAGTCCAAGGTTTAAAGCAAGTAATGAGGATGTATAAGCACCTACACAGGAAAATGCAGCGTGTCCCAGAGCGGCCAGACCCGTGTATCCCACAACAAGGTTCAGGCTCAGAGTAAGGATTATGTATATCCCGGCAATAATAAGTATATGTAATAAGTATTCCATACTTAGACCATAGACTTTTGACTTTGGACTTTAGACGATCTTGTTTTTTCGATGAAATTTATCAGAGCTCGAAGGGTTTTTATGGTCATAATTTCCTCCTAAGTCTATAGTCTAATATCCATAGTCTAAAGTCTTTCTTTCTCTGTTCTTATCCCCCAGATCCCACCTGGTCTAATCAAAAGAAAGATAATGAGAATAATGAATGCTATACAATCCTTCCATCCGGCTGATATCTTCCAGATACCAAGATTCTCAGCTAATCCCAGAAAGAATCCACCCAGCACTGCTCCTGGAATACTGCCAATACCACCAATAATTGAGGCGATAATACCCTTTAAAAGAGCACTAAATCCCATCGTGGGTTCAATATTTGTTTCAAAAGAAATAAGTATACCGGCAGCGCCAGCCAGTGCAGAGCCTATTGCAAATGAAGTCAGGATTATCCTTTCTGGATTTATGCCTACAACATCTGCTGCTACGGGGTCATCAGAGACAGCCCTCATTGCTTTGCCGAGTTTTGTCTTCTGTATAAAGAACCACAAAACAATTAACAACAAACAACTAACAACTAATATAAGTATCTGAATATTGGTAATCACT
>JBFMAM010000324.1:0-2515 GCA_040755805.1 Nitrospirota bacterium | reverse complement strand
TCCTTACCTCTTTACTATAACAAAAATTTTTCCACTGTTTTGGGATTTCAAACCGTTGCCCCGGACAACATACAGATATCACATCTTAAGAAGGCCTTTGACATAGCGCTAACGTATCCTATGACTTATGTTGAAGTAATAAAAGATTTCTGGGATAAAGACAGGAAGAACTCAGAGGATGCAATTAGATATTTAAATCAAAGATTTTTAAATAAACGCTGATTATAAAGTTAGGAGGAAGAATCGAGATGGAAAATACAATTCTTAAAAAGAAAGGCGCCAACTTCTTTGGCTTTGAAAGGATTGACAGAGATGGGAAAGTGCATGGGGAGCCAATGGTCATTCAGGGCAATGGAAATTTAAGGCTCACTAATAAGGGGCTTTATTTCTCGCGATGGTTGCCTAAAATGGATCTTTTTATCCCCATCGAAAAGATTAAAAAGGTAGAGATTGGGAACTCCCATAATGGAAGATGGATTCTGTTTCCCATGATACTAAAGGTGGTTTATGAAGAAGATGGTCAGATAAAAGTTTTTGGTGTAACTGTTGGCTGGAAGAAGGTTGCCTTAGAATGGAAGAGACAAATGGAAGAGGATATGATTATAGATTAAAAAGAGTTGAGATATCTGACAGGTTGCCAAGCAAAAACGGACGCCTAACGGAAAATTACGGGCAATATATCAAAGGAGTTGATAAATTATTAATATGGAAATTCAGATAGACCCGCATACTTTAGAACGTGCAGAAGAAAGAGGCACGAATGAGGAAGAAATTAAGGATGTAATTCGGACAGGATTTTCTCTACCTGCCAAATACGGAAGGCGTGGTAAGGCCAAGATTTATGAGTTCAAGTAGAATCGTCTCAATAGATATTTTGAACAAAAGAGAGTCGAGGTATTCTATACTATTGAGGGTGATATAATAGTAACTGTTACAGTATATGTATTTTATGGGAAGTGGGAGGAGGCAGCATGAACATTATTTACAATGACAAAACAGATCTTCTTTACATTAGGCTTGATGACAGAAAACAGGATGTCATTAACCGGAGAGTTACGGAAGATATTGTTTTAGATATCGGGGAGGGCGACAGGATAATAGGTATAGAGATTCTTGATGCTTCAAAACATCTCACACTCGATAGACTTCTTCCTATTAAATACGAATTTTCAAAAACATAAAATTATTGCCCGTAACATCCGCTAACAATAGACTTTGCGACGCTCCATATATTTGTATTAATGGCTGATGTCGCTTCATGCCCCCACTTTATTATTAAGATTAAGATAAACAGGGCGGGCGGCACGGCGCAAGGCCCAAACGTCAGGCGACATTTTGCTTGGTAGCATAACGAGGAAAGGGGGATGTTTTTATGAGAAGAATCGAGGTATTTGTAGTGATTATAGCTTTTGCCTTGATTGTTAGTTGCACTGATATACGTGTAAAAGACAGAACTACAGACCAACCTCGAGAGGAGATAGAAAGGATTAAAACAGAAAGGTTAAGGGTTAAGGAGATACATAATCTCTTTATTAATCAGGATATCCCTTACAAGGCTATGGGAAGTGGGCCCATATCTTGCCATTTTCCTGAATGCTCTCCAGATGGAACAAAGATAGTCTTTGTGTTTTCTGGTTATAATGAACCAAGCTCAATATGGATCGTCAACTCAGATGGAACTGGTTTTGAAAAAATATCAGATAAAGGCGATGGGTCGCCTTCTTGGTCTCCAGATGGAAGTCAAATCGTTTTTACACGCCCTTCAGGTGAGATATGGATTATGAATGCTGATGGCACTAATAGGAGATTTCTAACAGTAGGATCTTCACCAAAATGGTCAATCAACAATAAAATCGTCTTTCTCAAGAGAGAGAAGCCCAAAGGAAGATATAATATATGGGTGATAAATCGAGATGGGACAGGATTGATAAGGCTAACAAATACCCCTGAAGATGAAATTCAGCCTGCCTGGTTTCCTGATGGCAAAAAGATTGCCTTTACCCGTCTTAGTAGTAAGGGCATTTGGGTAATGAACTCCGATGGCACAAATCAGATACAATTGACTACAAAAGATGGACAGATGCCTTCATGGTCACCAGATGGGAAATGGATAGTCTTTATCACATGGAGTGACAGTTACATCTGGGTTGTTAGGTCAGAGAAACCTGCGGATGTGATTCATTTAACAACAAAGGCAAGAAGTGCATGGGACCCTTCATGGTCGCCTGACGGCAAGAGAATCATTTTTGTAGCAGTGTATGAATTATTCAAAGGTGGTGGGTGGAAGGCTGTTCGGGAAGGGTTGTTCATAATGACAAGTGAATAGCTATGTTTTAATCTAATTAGCTACTAAGCAAAACGGTTGCCTAACAGAGTGCTTGAGATTAACACCCAAAGGCTTTGCCCTTCTCAAACTCTCGAACCGTTGTCCATAGTTATAAGCTTTTCGAAGAAAAGCTCCGTAATTCCTTAAAAGATGAACAAATAGATATTGATAAAGTTAACAGGTCACTGA
>JBFMAM010000323.1:0-2516 GCA_040755805.1 Nitrospirota bacterium | reverse complement strand
AGGTTAATAAATACAGGATGAAATATTATCATAGAAAGGTTTAGTAATATAAGAAGCAAAGAGGCAGTTTTTAGCCTTTTCCTACCGGTAATTAACGATGCTGATAATGCGATTGAGGAGATTATAAAGACAGCCTTATCAGGCCCTGTGATGGTCATAAGATAGAGGATTCCCGCAGAGCCCATACCTGCACCTAAAAGGTCTGCACCATAAACCAGACCTGATTTCTCGCTGATACAGGAGAATGCCGTAGCAATAATCAATCCTGTAAAGAAGAAAGGTATTGAAAGTGTTATGTAATAAAGGCCGATATAAAGTAACTGTGTTCTTGCCCACGAAAGCCTCACGGGGTCAAAGGGTATCTGATTTGATAGGAGATAACTCAAAGATATACCAATACCGAGCAACAGGCTGTAGATACCGATATTGTTTAGATTTCTGATTTTTGGATACAGAGACAGTACAGTTCCGCTTGCACCGATGCCCAGCATCGCAATACTTATTATCATGAAGGCAAAGTGGTACCAGAGAGAAATAGAAAATATCCTCGTGAGGGTTATTTCATAGGCAAGGGTAGAAAAGGAGCATAGAAATATTGCAAGGAATATCTTCGGAGCCTTGATCATGTTGTTAAGTAGATTATATCTCATTTTTAAGAATCAGTAATATTAAGAAATGTTTTTCTTGACAGGAGATACCTAAGATAGTATCCTTATCCTATAGGAAATGGTGGTTTGTGATGATAAAAAGAAGAAGCGACCCGTGCAACCATGCACCAAAACACTTTTTGTATTTCACAACCTTATTTATATGTTTTGAGTTAGATTTGTTACAAGCTGAGCAAGAGCCAAAGGGGAAGCTTTAATAACTTAGGGAAAGCATAAAAATGAAAGAGTCATTGAGGTATTTAAATAATGCAAAGGAAATCCTTAAATCTGTACCTGTAGAAGACAATACCTATACAGATATTAAACCTGTTAGAGAGGCATGCGGGACAGCTTACCTTGCGGTTCTTATGGCAATAGATGAATATCTGGTAAAAATAGGAATAGAACAAGACAAGCTCCCAACCTCAGTGGATGGCTACAGAAAGGCATTACGAAAATATGTCTCGGTTCACGATGGTAAACTCTTAAAGAGTTTCGAAGCCCTTTATAACGAATTACATATTGCAGGGCATTACAGAGGGCTTTTAAGAGGCGTAGGTGTAGTAAAAGAAGTTTTAAAGGATGCAAAGGCTTTTATCGAGAAGATTGGATAGTAGATTGATGTGTACATTCTCTTGCATCTTGATCCTGAATCATCCAGTCTTCAGATTTTTGTACGTTTTTAAATGCACGTATGCAAGCCTGACCCCCACCAAATGACCCCCCTGTCTCTTTTAGCATAAGCCTCTGCTTTGAAAGAACTATTTTATCTACCTCAGCGGAAAAAGTGGGAAAGTCTCTGAAGATTTTCTGTTGCGAAAATATTCATTGAATATTGTATCTCTTCTATTTAAAATAATAACAAAGATGGCAGTTATAATAAAGAAGATCAGGCTTAAGGGCTCTAAAGGAGAAATAGATAGGGAAGCAATTTTCGACTCTGGCTCAACTTATTCCTGTATCCAGCCAGAATTGGCAGAAAGTTTAGATATCCTCCTTCCACTTCCCACGCCAAAGGAGTTTGCTACAGCTAAAGAAGGCGAGAAAGTAACTGCTAATGAAAGGGTGGCATTAGATTTTTCTATCGGTGAGTATCTCTTTTCTGATGAATTTATGGTTATCGAGAACTTGAGCAACGGGGTGATAATTGGGGCAGCTACGCTTCAGAAATGGCGGATGAAACTCGATTTTGAGCATGATGAGATAATCATCGATCCGAAAGTAACAAAACTCTGGCTACTCTGAAAATCCTTACCTCTTTTATAAATTCAATAACACCTTTGTTACTCAGCTTGAAAGGCTGGTGAAAGCGTCTGTCGTACTAAAACCAAATAAACCCCCTTAGAAAGGACGGGACTTTTACCCACCCTTTCTGTAAGGAATTAAAATTTTGTTTATACCATACCCGCCATAAATGGCGGGGCTTTCTAACGGGGTAAATATGAACCCGTCCCCAAACGTACGTCCCCAAATTCCGTCTTTGTAAAGCTTATAAGGGCAGTTTAAACCTCAAACTTTCCATTGTCTGCTGTTGCGCGGGCATTCTTTTTAAAAATGAATTTTGAAGGTTTGACCCTCATTCTCACAAATTACGCTCTATTTTAGTGAATTATATCATATCCCTTAATGAAATTCTTAACCTCTGACTTCTGCTCTTCCGTAATTCTGCCCTCTTTATGCGCTTAGGCAAGCGAGGGCAGGGGTAAGAACGAAAAATTTGCCAGGGTCTATAGGCACCCTATGTAATCCCTCAGTTATGGTGGGGGATTAATCAGCTGAGGAAAAAGAGAAGCGATATTAGCTTTAGGGTTTATAGCCAATTTATCAAGGATATTTTTAAACACTATTTCCAGGGATTGATTCCCTTTG
>JBFMAM010000322.1:0-2518 GCA_040755805.1 Nitrospirota bacterium | reverse complement strand
GTCATTCCGCACTTGCCTGCCCTCGAAGTCTTTAATCGGGGGATGCGGAATCCAGAGGATTTATTGTGTATTAGGCTTCTGGATTCCCCCGAAAGCTTTCGGGGGAATGACAAATACACTTGTCTTCGGATTTCTTTTTACTCGCAGGCTAAAGCCTGCGGCTACTATACTTATTATTTCTTTTTCCCTGGTTTTTCTTTTGTCTCCTGTTTTGGTACTTCCCTTGGTTCTCCAGTTTGCTCAGGTTGTTGAACATGAGGAGCAAGTTTCGAGACTGCCTCTTTGTTTATCTCCACCTTGTAGCTTTTCTTCAGCTCCTCTATATATGAATCGAAAACCTCTTTCTGTTTTTTCGCTGAAAGATGTCGCGAGATGAGATCCTTTGCCCTTTCAAATTCGATGGCCTTACCTATCTTTTTATCCGTCACCTTGATAATATGGTAGCCAAACTGTGTCTTTACAAGTTCGCTGATTTCTCCTAATTTCAGTTTGAGTGCCTCTACTTCAAACTCGCGAACCATCTGGCCTCTGGAAATAAATCCGAGGTCTCCACCCTTTTTTGCTGAACCAGTGTCAATAGAGGTTTTCTTTGCAATCTGAGCAAAATCTTCACCTTTCCTTAGCCTCTCTAATACCCTCTTTGCCTCTTCTTCTGTCTTCAAGAGTATATGGCTGGCCCTGATCTGGCTGACAGGAGTAAATTCTTCCTTGTGCTCTTCATAGTAATTTTTCACATCCTGGTCCGTGACTTTTGCCTTTGACTCTATCTCCTTTTCGAGGAGCAAACCTATAAGTGAAATCTTTTTGAAGTCCTTTACCTTTCCGAGGAATTCGGCATCTTTATCAAGACCCTTCTTTAATGCCTCCTGATAAAGAACCTCTTTCTTTATGAGTTCTTCAAGAAATTTCTCTTTCCCGCTACTGCCCTCGAACATCTTCTGTGCAAAATCAGGCAGACTCTTTATCTCTCTTTCGAAATCAGCCTGGGTTATCTTTACATTACCAACCTTTGCAAGGTATGGCCCTTTCTCTTCTTTCATTTTTGCACATGCAAAAATTAGAGAGATGGTTAGTATTAAAACAGCAACCTTTTTCATTTAAACCCTCCTGTGGTTAATTTTATCCGAAAATGACCTACACACTTCTCTTATCATTTCGGTTTGTCCAAAATTCTTTTTTCTGTACTGTCATTCTGGCTTGCCCAGAATCCTTCCTACAATTTCGTCATAAGATTTATGGTTACCCTCATTTACCTTGGTACCGATTTGTCGGTATGAAGGTTTGGATGATTTAAAACGCAGGCTAAAGCCTGCGGCTACAAGAGTTTTATAATTAACCCTGAGTAATTTAGCTTTATATTTTATAGCACAATAAACATTCCTAGTGCAAAGTTTTTTGACACATAAAAATTTTTATGATAGAGTAACGACAGTTTTCAGCGGGTCATTAATCTTGCTTGTTTGTCATTCCCGCTTGTCGGGAATCCTTCCCGCTCAGTCGGGAATCGGAAGAAAGATTCTGGACTTCGGCGTGAGCTCAGTCGAACGACAAGCTAGAATGACATGAATACGGAAAGCTTGTAGCAAGATACAGGTAATCTCAAACTAAATACATGAACTGGAAAAAATCGTATAGGCTTTTTAAAAGAGCCCAGGAACTTATTCCTGGAGGTGTTAACAGCCCGGTCCGGGCATTCAAGGCGGTTGGAGGGAATCCAATATTTATTGATAGAGCTAAAGGCTCAAAGATTTATGACGTTGATGGAAATACCTATATAGACTATGTCCTTTCGTGGGGACCTCTGATACTTGGTCATGCACATCCGAAGGTTGTAAACGCCCTTAAGAAGGCTATAGAGAGGGGCACAAGTTATGGTGCACCTACATCTTTAGAGGTTGAACTCGCAGGGCTTATTCTGAAGGCCTACCCATCAATGGATAAGGTGAGGATGGTAAATTCAGGCACAGAAGCAACAATGGGTGCTATCAGAGTTGCACGTGGATTCACAGGAAGAGATAAGGTCATCAAATTTGAGGGATGTTATCACGGCCATGCTGATGGACTGCTTGTTAAGGCCGGCTCCGGGGCTACCACCTTTGGAGTTCCAGATAGCCCCGGGGTTCCAAGATCCTATACCAGAAATACGATAACGCTGCCATTTAATAACATTTCAGCGCTAAAGGCAATAATTAACAAGGAGTGGAAATCCATTGCATGTGTGATAATTGAGCCAGTTGTTGGAAATATCGGTTGTGTCCTTCCAAGACCAGGCTTTCTTGAGACACTTAGAGATTTAACGAACAGGTATGGAATTGTCCTTATATTTGATGAGGTGATGACAGGCTTCAGGGTTTCATATGGAGGTGCTCAGGCTTACTATGGCATTAACCCTGATATGACCTGCCTCGGAAAGGTTATAGGTGGTGGACTACCGGTTGGTGCATATGGCGGTAAAAAAGAAATCATGTCAATGGTCTCACCAGAAGGGCCTGTTTATCAGGCAGGTACTCTATCGGGT
>JBFMAM010000321.1:0-2525 GCA_040755805.1 Nitrospirota bacterium | reverse complement strand
GATAACCTCAAGGTGATCTCCATTGGGTTCATACTCCGGGATCAGAAAGATGCAGTTATATGGAGGGCACCTCTAAAGCATAGTCTGATAAGGCAATTTCTGAGAGATGTAAGATGGGGAGAGCTCGATTACCTTGTCGTTGATTCTCCCCCTGGAACTGGAGACGAACCACTCTCTGTAATTCAGCTTCTTGAAGATGCTGATGGGGCTATAATAGTTACCACACCCCAGGATGTCGCACTTGCTGATGTCCGGAAGGCCATAACATTCTGCAGGGCAGTGAATCTGCCTGTTATAGGAGTTATTGAGAATATGAGCGGATTTATCTGTCCATGCTGTGGGAAAACAGTTGACATATTTAAAAAGGGCGGTGGTGAAACAATGGCTAAGGAGATGGGAGTGCCATTCTTAGGGAAAATACCTATTGAACCTAAAATAGTTGAAACGGGAGACAGCGGAAAACCCTATCTTCAGTATTATCATGACTCGGAAACTTCAAAGGCTTTTGATTTAGTCATAAAGCCCCTTCTGGCCTTACGTGATGAACGTAAATATACTGGGAATGTAAAGACATGCATGAGATGCAAGGAATAAACCTAAGAGTTGCAAAAAGTCAATGCTATTATACTGTCATTTCGGCTCTTGTCCGGTTATGTCATTCCGGCTTGTCCGAAATCTTTCTTCAGAAGGATTGCCGACCAGCGGCAATGACAGAAGGGGAAATTCCCGACGAGGGAATGACATTCATATAAATAAAATGATTAAGGGAGTATTGTAATGCCAACCTATGAATATAAATGTAAGCACTGTGGGTATTCATTCGAAGTTCACCATTCAATGAATGATGAACCCATAGTGAATTGTCCGCAGTGCAAGGCCGAAGCAAGAAAAATTATCACAGGAGGAAGTGGTTTCATCCTGAAGGGTTCAAGCACAAGCAGTATGAAAGATAATTTGAGTATGAAATGTGGGAGGGAACAAACATGCTGTGGGAATGCAACGCCCTGTGAAGTCAGGCCATGTGAGAAATAGATACCAAATTCGAGATGATTCAGTGAGCATAGGACAAAACGCCCATGGACGGCTATAAGGTTCGGTACAAAAATGCTAAATTCTCTAATAAGAAGGTAGAACTGGATGGAAAATCTTTTATTCATTGTGAATTCGAAAATTGCATCATCGTTATTGAAAGAGGAGAAACAGAAATACCTGGATGTACCTTCAAAAACTGTAAGCTGATGCTTAAAGGAAATGCCTATACAGTGTGAAAAATCATTAAACTCTTCACTCGCGAGAGTCCATTAAAGGTTCTGGATATAGAAGAACCATTGTTTGGGAAGTAGCTTAATTCAGAGGGAAATAAAGAAAGTTAAATACCAGTAATGAGTCTGAATGTGGAAAAACCTTTTTTTGAACAAAAGGAAAGGCAAGAGGACGGAAGAAAAGTTGCAGCGTACTCAACAGTTCTAAATTCGTTTCTTACCTTGACTAAAGGAGGTCTTGCAATATTTTCAGGAAGTGCTGCGGTTTTAGCTGAAACTATCCACAGCCTTACAGACGTTATTGGAAGTCTTGCTGTGTGGACAGGAATCATCATCTCAAGAAAAAAATCGCCAGCTTTTCCATGGGGACTCTATAAGGTCGAAAATATTGCAGCTATCATCTCAGCCTTTCTCATATTGCTTATGGCGTACGAGGTAGGAAAGAATACGTTGTTATCCGGAACAAAGGAAATTACAAACATAAACATTTCATTGGTAGCCCTTTTCCTCATGATTATCCCAATATTTCTTTTTGTTCGATACGAAAAGAAAAAGGCGGTAGAACTCAACTCCCCAAGCCTTTTAGCTGATACTAAACACTGGATTACACATATAGGATCAATGGGTGTTGTAATAGGGGGTCTTGCATGCTCAGTAATATATCCGCATGCCGATAAGATAGCTTCGGTCATTATAATTGCATTTATCATAAAGGCTGGCTATGATGTCGCAAAGGACTCCATGAAGAGCCTCCTCGATGCATCCGTTGACATTCGTACTCTTGATAAGATAAAAAAAATCGTTAGTATCTTTAAAGAAGTTGAAGAGATAACCGCATTAAATGCAAGAAATTCTGGAAGTTTTATCTTTGTCCACCTTAATGTAAGATTTTCCGTAAAAAGACTGAGGGAAGCTCATCAAATAGCTGAAACTATTGAGAAAGCTATTAGAAAGGAAATTCCTTTTGTAGAGAGGGTCGTTATTCATTATGAACCTGAAAAGAAGGATTATGTGAGATATGCTGTGCCTCTTTTAGATAGGCAAGGCGATATCTCAGAACATTTTGGTAGCGCACCTTTTATAGCTCTATGGGATAAAAGTATTTCTAATGGGAAAGTAATATCACAGGAGATACTGGAAAATCCTTTCTTAGAAATGGAAAAGGGAAAGGGAATAAAGCTTGCAGAATTCCTTGTTGAGCACGGAGTGGATATCCTTTATACAAAGAAGCATTTTGAGCATAAAGGACCCGAATATGTCTTT
>JBFMAM010000320.1:0-2534 GCA_040755805.1 Nitrospirota bacterium | reverse complement strand
CCTGTGTCTGAACATAATAACTTCCAAGAACCATGAATGGACCGTAGGAGAGCGCAATTATTACCTCTCCAAACCCGCGATACACAAGTTTAATCGGCGGTGCAAGATAAAATAAGGATGCAAAAAATCCAATAATAGAAAGAATAATAATTACAATACCCACCTTCAGGGTAAGGAAGACTGCTATTATGAAGGCAACAAAGAATGCAGCAAGACCAACAATAAAAGTCCTATTGGTCACCGGTTTAGAATTCAGTTGAAATGCCCTATCTGTGCCAAGCATCCAATCGAAGAATTCATTGAAGGTCTCTACCCCAATAAGGACGAACACAAGGCCTATAAGACCCATGAGAAACAGAAAAGGGCTAAATTCTCCACCCTGGGAATAAAATGCAACCGCTGCTCCAAGACCATAGGGCAAGAGGCCAGCAACTAACAAAAACCTGTATCGGAGAAGTTTTACCAGTCCGGTGAGAGTTCTTTCCACTTGTTAGCCTCCTTTAAGAGTTCTGGCTCATCCAAAACCATTTTTGTAAAAGCAATAACCTCTGGGTTTTTCCAGACTGTTTTATATTCTTTCCATATTTCATATAAAGTCTGCTTGCGAAGGTCTCCGCAAATAAACGGCAGTGGTCCTATGATTTTAATCTTGCCATTGGGGAGAATTAGTAAACTAGCTGTAGGACATTCCAAGCGGTGTTGTAATTCTTCTGTAACCTCGTAAGGATAATAAAACACTTTCATCTTGCCATCATATTGAGCTTGCTTTTCTTTTAAGGTCTCAAAGAAAGTATCATATTGGGCAGTAGAAGGGCACAAAATGTCCCAGTTCTGGGCTGCTCTGCCGATACGCATGATCCTACCTGTGTAGAAACCATAAATGCCCATTTCGTATGCCATCTCCACAATGTCCCCTACTTCATGGATATTAAACTTAGTTGGCACAAACACTATTTCTGTGTTGACTCCTGCTGCTACGAGATATTTACAAGCGTTGATAGCCTTCTGCCAGTTTCCTTTTGGTCTTAATCTTTCAAAAGATTTAGGTATAGCACCATCTACGCTAACCTGCACAGAACGAAAACCAAGTGCCGCAAAACGATTAGCTACTTGTTGGTCGATTAATTGACCATTGGTTTCTACTTTTAGGATGACATTGTATTTTCGTAGAAATTCACAGATACTGAAAAAGTCCTTATCCAGTAAGGGTTCTCCGCCAGAAATAGCTACATAGGAAACTTCGAGTTCCACCATCTGCTTGCAAAGGTGCATCTTCTCATCTTTAGTAAGCTCATCAGGCATGCTGCACCCAGCATCTTCAAAGCAATGTAAACAATTAAGGTTACAAGCTTGCGTTAAATCCCATGTAACGAATAGTGGAGCATCAAGGTCGAGGAACATGAAGCTACTCCCTTCTGTTTGTGGTCTAATTGTTGTCATTTAAATTATCCTATTTCCTATTCAGTCAAAGCAAAGTTCTCTCAATTTATTAGATTCCGCAAGAAGGCTTGGATTATTTATAACCTTCCCCCCAAAAGTTATGACCTCAGACTTACACCACGCCTTCTGATACCGCTTCCAGATTTCAGAAAGATTATGTTTGCGCAGGTCCCCGCAGACAAAGGGTAGCGGTCCGATAAGCTTGACCTTACCATTTGGAAGAACCAAGATGCTAGCCGCCGGTTGCTCCAGCCGGTATTTTAACTCTTCTAAGACATCATAGGGATAATAGTATATATTCATCTTACCTTGATATTTAGTTTCCTTTTCTTTTAGCACTTCAAACAAATCCTTATATTCTTGATCAGATGGACACAACATATCCCAGTTATCTGCTGCTCGTCCAATCTGCATAAGTTTGCCTGTATAAAAACCGTAGCTCCCAATACTATATGCCATCTCAATAACATCACCGATTTCATGGATATTAAATTTAGTTGGAACAAATACTATCTCTGTGTTGACTCCCGCCTCTATAAGATATTTACAGGAATCAATTGTCTTTTGCCAATTTCCTTTCAGCCTTAACTTTTTAAAGGTTTGGGGTGTCGCACCGTCTACGCTTACTTGGACAGATCTAAAATCAAGATCTGCAAACCGATAAGCTGTTTTACGGTCGATCAAAATGCCGTTCGTTTCTACTTTTAGGCTCACATCGTGGCTTCTAAGAAATTTCGAAATCTTAAAAAAATCAGGATGCAGTAGTGGTTCCCCACCAGAAATTGCTACATAGGGGACTTTTAACTCAACGATTTGTTTACAAAAGTCCATAATTTCATCTATTGAGAGTTCATCAGACATAGTGTGCCCTGATTCTTCACAGCAGTGAAGGCAATCGAGGTTACATGCTGAATTTAACTGCCAAGCAATAAACAACGGAGCATAATAATCTGTGAAACTATTCCCTTCAGTTTGCTGCATGTTTGGGAGTGGACGTAATTCGTTTTCTATCATTTCTATTCCTCCTTCATTATCTCTTTGTCTCTTAGCATCAAGATGAACTCATCCACATCTTTTTTAACTATCGCTGGGTC
>JBFMAM010000319.1:0-2546 GCA_040755805.1 Nitrospirota bacterium | reverse complement strand
ATTATAAAGGATTCCCCTGAAAGGGACTATTTCAGCCATTTTAAAAGTTCCGTAGAAAAGGGTCTGATATCATAGCATGGCCTAAATATTAAATTCAAACGACTTTAAGCAAGCTCTTGGCAAAACTGTTACGTAAAAATCATTCTTGCACATATGGGAAACTATTTGTGGACATGCTCATGTAACTTCATAAGTGGAATTCCCATATCTTTTTGTCATCTCTGTAAACCATGAACTTCACAGATGGTATAAGACATATGGTTAAGGATGTTCCTTTAGGGCATCCTATGGCCCATTTCTTTCCCATAAACATTATTGTGCCGTCTTTCCTTGCCGTTCTCTTAAGATGAATGGAGAAGACCATGTCGAGGTCTATTGAGGTATCTAATGGCCTTAACTTGCCTTTTCCTTTTTCTATCGCATCCCTCCATCTCTTAGCCGGGATTTCTCCTGTCTCATCATGAATCCTCTGTTCATTATAGTAGCTGACAAGCTCATCCAATATCTTCTGGGCCTCTGAGCAATCCTTCACCTTATGTTTTTCACAAAGATAAGGTAATCTCCTCTGAAAATAATCAAAGACCTTCTCTACCTTTCCCTTAGCCTGTGCCTGTCTTTTCCCTGTATATATCATCCCTATACCGAGGCTACTTAATGCCCTCCTAAACTGTATCTCACCTTCGTCTTCACGGAGCCTGTATCTCACATGAACACCGGTATGTAAAACAAACCTGAATATAGAGTGGTTATCCAGATAGTATGTAAGCGGTATCCCGTATTTGATCACTGTCTCCTTTACAGTTTGAAGATGTTCAAAGGAGGTCTCTATATCCACAATCCTTGCTCCTACTATCATCCTTGAGTAGTCATCTTTTGTCAGAATCAGGTATTGCTTCTTCCTTATGCATGGAAGCCAGAGATGATGAGAGGAGTCATGCTGAAATAATGCACCAGGACCAGAGCTCTCAAATCTCGTATATACCTTACCCTTCTCCGAAGGCAAAGCATGATAATATCCGTTTTTTAAGGCATAAAGACGAATACTATTTCTATTGAAAGGTCGATTGAATCTCTTCTCTGCCTCCTCTGCAAGGAATGCAAAATTGAACTTCCCCCTGAAGGTATCTGCCTCATGCCTGATATATTTCAGTTCCTTATCCAGCCACTGTTTCACATCAGCAGATATTACATGAAAGGCATTGTTAACCCTCTGCCATAAACTAAAAGCCCTCTTTTTGTTACTCTTAAGCCACCTCTTCCTTAACTGATGAAGACGGCTCCTCTTTATCCCTAAAAGCTCCATTGCTTCTTTCTCAGAAATCCTGTGGCTGTTGAATGCCTCCAAGACTTCCTTAACAAACTCTGATGGCAACCTCTTATGTATCCTCTCATTCATCCTGAAGAGATCTCACCCTTAGGCACAATAACCTTTCTCTTATATACTCTTGTATGATCTTTACCCCGTTAGATAGCCTTTATCTAACGGGGTCAATGTTCCTTACAAGCCAGTAGGGCCATCGATAATAGATGAGCCCTTCTTTTTCCAACTCCAATCGGGCATTATTGAGCTCTGTGCTATCAAGGCGCAGGATGTCCATAATGGTGGTATCGGCATAAAAGCTCCTTCCTTCACGGTCTCCTACAACCACTAAAAACAGATACAAAATCATCGCCTCGTGGCTCAGCCTATACAGATAACCGCCGTGAAGTATCTGATGGTCTATTATCGAATAACTCTTAGCCCATCTCATTGTGCCTATGGTATTTCAGCCCTTCAGGTTATGCAATCTCGTCTTGTATCTTGCATCCCCCATCCAGCAACGAAAAACCCGCATCCACACTGCCTTACAAGCCTGATCTCGTCTTGTATCTCACCTTTTAGCATCTTTACCGGTACCACTAAACGTATTATCCTTATTGGCTTTTCATGGGGTATCTCGTCTTGTATCTCGCGTCTTTTTGCCCTCCGTTCTGCCCTCCACCTTCGCTGATAATCAGGATGTGCCTTACGCCACTCTTTTATCTCGGGATATCGGCCTTCAAAATATCCAGGATTGTTCTCGAGCCATCTCTTCTGCGCCTCCTTCTTACGCCTCGTTTGACACAACCTGTCCTTGCATGCCTTCTGCCTTTCCCTTACACGATAATCAGGCCTGAAATACTTACCACAGTAGCCACACCTCTTCTGTCCTGCTTCCTTGTCTTCCATGATGTAATCTTAAGACAAGAGAGATAAAGTAGATACAATGTGCGCAGAGAATCAAAAATCAGGGGATTAAATACATTGAAGATATGTTTTGGGGGAAATTAAATGAATTAAATGTCCAATTATGATTTTTACAAATAGTCCATAAATGATATTTCCGTAACAAAGCTCTTGGCAAAACTTGACTTTATTTTTAATGAGAATTTATAATCCTTGTCTAAGGAAGAGATGGGAACATATACTACATTCCGTCCACATAAGATCAAACGAAAGAGGACGCATGGCTTTCTTGAGAGGATGAGTTCTGCAGGCGGGCGTAAAATTATCAAGAGGAGAAGAG
>JBFMAM010000318.1:0-2550 GCA_040755805.1 Nitrospirota bacterium | reverse complement strand
ATTGATCGAGAATAAAGATTATAAGAACTGGGAGGAAATAATGAGTCCAGATAATCCCCCCATTCCCCCCTTTAGTAAAGGGGGGAATGGGGGATTTGTCACACGTCCCCGCCCTGGCCATGCAGACTTATCAGGTGCAATCAAGTATGAGACTCATGATATAAGAAATATACTCGAACGTTCAAGTGCGCGAGAGACTGCTATGAGGGTTGCTTTGGGAGCGGTAGCAAAGAAGTTTTTATCAGAATTTAATATTAATGTTGGTAGCTATGTAATTCAGATAGGTAAAATTAAATTCCAAATTCCAAATTCCAAATTCCAAGTTTTAGAAAAATTGTTATCTCTTTTCGAAAGGGCTGAGAAATCCCCTGTCAGATGCCCTGATGAAGAGGTATCAAAAAAGATGGTCAAACTTATAGACAAGGCCATCAAAGAAGGCAATTCCCTTGGTGGTATATTCGAGGTCTTTGTAACTGGCGCTCCAATAGGTCTCGGTAGCCATATCCAGTGGGACAAACGCCTTGATGGGCGGCTTGCCCAAGCATTAATGAGTATTCAAGCTATAAAAGGAGTCGAGGTAGGCCTTGGTTTTGAGATGGCAAGACACTTCGGCTCAGAGGTAATGGATGAGATATTCTACAACAAGCAATCAGCAATCAGCAGTCAGCAGTCAGCATTTTACAGGAGAACTAATTATGCTGGAGGCATCGAAGGTGGGATGACAAATGGAATGCCAATAATCCTGAGGGCTGCAATGAAACCGATACCGACATTAAAAAGACCACTCCGTTCTGTTGACATTATCACCAAAGAGCCGGTAGAAGCTGCCTATGAGCGCTCTGACATATGCGCAGTGCCTGCTGCAGCGGTCATAGGAGAGGCAATGGTCGCCTTAATTCTTACAGATGCCTTTATCGATAAATTCGGTGGAGATAGCATAGCTGAAACAAAATGCAATTACGATTCATATATTGAGTACTTGAAAAAATTTTAAAAGAGTTTTAAACGTAGAAGTAAAAATAATCTTTCAAGTATTCCCTCAGTTATGGGGGGCTTTAACCTATCACCCTGAGCTTGTCGAAGGGTGACACTATACCTGTGTCATGCTTCGACATGCTCAGCATGACACAGGTAAATAACCATTTTACTCCCCCATAACTGAGGGATTACATTTATAGTGTATTTTCTGCTTTCTCTAAAAGTTTGTGGTATCATATCTTTAATAAATGACGCAGGATTCAGGTTAAAGTATGGGTATATTCTCGAAGCAGTTTTGGCTTTTCTTTATATGGGATTGACAGGAAGATGGATTCAAAAAAAGACTAAAATTTTAAAATTTACCTTATTTTTTCAGGGCCTATATTATTTTTAAACGGGTCTATGGGCAATTGTAAGTTTGGAGAGCTTCACGCGCATTACTGGGCATCACGGCGAACCATTCGAAATGTATAGCATTGCTGCTATGGCTTTTGTAATTGGTCTGCTTCTACTTTGGAGTGCCTTCAAAGAAGGGCAAAGGAGGCCTGCCGGATTCTTGGTAATCGGGCTTGCTCTCGCTATAATGGTCCCCGAACTTATCTATCTTCCCAAAATGGGTAATCCAATATTATTTTGGATGGACTTCATAAAAGAGGGCACTATCGGACTTTTGGTTGCGTTCTCATTATTCAGCAAACCAACAAAAATCACAAAATAAAGATGGGGGCAAAAATGAAATTTAAACCTTTTGCATTAGGTTTGAGTCTTGGCATCGTATGGGGTGGTGCATTGTTTATTACAACATGGCTTTCCTATTCCACAGGTTATGGAAAATTATTCCTTGAGGCCCTGGCGGTTTCCCTCTATCCTGGTTACGCGATTTCACCTGTCGGCAGTTTTGTCGGTTTACTTTACGGCTTTTTAGATCTCTTCATAATGGGAACAATTTTAGGTTGGGTTTATAACAAAATAGCAAAGGAGTAACTATGCATGGAGAAAGTATATCTTATGCCTATGGTTTCTGGAATCTTGTTGTAGTCAATGTGGGCTTATTTGCTTACTATCGTCTGTCAAAAAGAGAAGAAGAAATGATTAAACTCTTTGGAAATGAGTATAGAAGATACATGGACAGAACCCCAATGTTTATCCCGAGATTGGGAAAGAAGGTGACAGCATGAGCATTAAGAAGGTATCAAAGGGAAAGGGTTTGTCTTGTAAATGTCATCAATCATAATTAAAAAGGAGAGGTGAGATGAAAAAGATATATTTAATAGGTATTTGTATTTTGGTCTTAGCATTGGCTGCTTCTTCTAGCTTTGCACAGATGGGTGGAGGCGGTGGTAAGATGGAAGGTCAGAAGAGTGAGATGGGAAAAGGGCAGATGATGAAGCAAGAGAGTATGATGGGCCAAGGTCAGATGATGCGCGGCATGATGGATATGATGCATCAGATGTCTGGGATGATGGGAAACATGTCAGGGATGATGAAAGACATGCCAGCTGATAAGATGAAAATGATGTCAGAGATGCTGAGAGATATGTCTAAACAGATGATGGAAATGTCTAAGATGAT
>JBFMAM010000317.1:0-2563 GCA_040755805.1 Nitrospirota bacterium | reverse complement strand
TATTTGAAAAGCCAACTATCTACGGAGACTGCGTTTCACAGAATCATAAATGCCTTTGAGCAAAATGGCCAATGTATCGATTGCAATAATCTTGTGGATTCATTCTTCGTCCGAGACTTTGAAAAATGGATCGTGCAACTTTTGAAACCATCCCCAGGCCCTAAGCCTCCTGATGGCTCTCTGTTCACAGAACGAGACTTTTACCCTGCTTTTTTTGTGGACCTACAAAGGGCGAGAGAAGAAGTCATAATCCTTTCCCCTTTCTTATCAACAAAGCGCTCCGGTCAATTTGTCGAACTCTTTCGGATGTTGATCCAAAAGGGTATCGGGGTCAGACTTTTCACTCGCCCTGCAAATGAACAGACGGGCAATTTTACCTTGAACGCAGCACAAGTAATTGAGCAGATGCGGACAATTGGCGTCGAAGTAACCGAGCGTAGACGTATGCACCAAAAAGTTGCCATTATAGATCGCTCAATTGCCTGGGAAGGCAGCTTGAACATCCTAAGTCATAGGGACTCCGATGAACAAATGCGGCGGTTACCGTTTGCTACGGCAGTTAATGAGTTCGTTCGTCTTTGCGAGTTGGAGGAATCTCCTGCAAGCGGTGGGCAGGGCAGAACGGAGCCAGTACGGACGTTTGAAGAATGCCCAGAATGCGGAGAAGAGATGGTTATTAGAGTCAGTAAATATGGGCCTTTTCTTTCTTGTCTTGACCGATCCTGTTCAGGTAAGCGTAATGTAAACAAGTGGGACCGAATCAAAACTCACACTTTGTGCCCTGAGTGCGGTCAACTAATGATTCTTCGACAAAGCTCTAAGGGTCCTTTCTTGGGATGCTCAGATTACCCAAACTGTAAAAAAACACTACCAATAAGGTAAGATACGTTGAGGAGCTGAGTATGGCTTTCGACGAAGAATCTCTCGAGATTTGGAGGAGGCTTCCCCGTCAGCCTGTTAGGTGGAACGAACTGATGCAGGATTCAGTAGGGCAGCGACTCGTCTATGCCCTCCAGAACAACCACCGATTGGAGATAATCTATTCAGGCCGCGAGACGCCCTTGAGCAGGCGAATGATTCGTCCAATTGAGACTGTGGGTATATCTGGCTTCGTATATATCCGCGCATACTGTTTCCTTAGGCAGGATGAGCGAACATTCCGCTTAGATCGTATCCTTGCCGCGCGGGTTATAGGGGGGCCAGCTGACTACGCTTCAGAGATGTCGCCGAGAGCGCTTCCACCCACTGCCTATCAAGACCCACTTGAAGTAGACGGGCTGCGGCAAATTCCTCACGAGGAACTTTCCCCAATCCGAGGTGGAGAGATTCGAAGTCTCGAACCAAGATATCCAAAAAGATCTAATCGTGCTTGGATATGGTGGTTAGTAGTTATCGGTTTAATCATATTTTGGTTTGTTTTGAAAAGGTAAATTTCACTCTTCTCATTAATTGTATGTAACCTTTGATGAATAGTTGACCAAAATTCGTATTTGATAAAAAAGTCCTCTCCTCTATACCACTAGCGAGCTACGGTATAACCTTATTGAGCTGATACTCTACCATTCCTATGTACCTGCCTTCTTGAGTTTAGGGACGATATCAGACACAGTTTTTTCATCTATCATTACCTCAATGGCATACCATCCTTTATCAAATTTTTCTTTCTCATAGATTCTTTTAAGCCATTGAGTTAAACTATTTGCGTGATACGGTATAAACCGATTCCAGAAGATATTCATCAAAAAAATCTACTCTCTAAAAGGTCTCTTCACAAATGATTCCAACATCGTTTTTGCATATCTCTTCGGTGGGCTATTAAAAGACAAACCAAACCCTTTAAGCGATGTTGACGTGGCTGTATATGTAAAAAATACAAAGAAATTGAACTATCTTGAACTATTTAGTAATATCGCCAATGTTCTCGGTACAGATGAGATTGACCTTGTGATTTTAAACACCGCTCCACTCAGCCTTACAAGAAGAATCCTGCAAAACAGAAAGGTCCTTATTGATAAAAACCCCTTCCAGAGGCATAGATATGAATCAATTATCTTGAGGGAATTTTTTGATTTTACAATAAAAGAAAGAGACATTCTGAAAAGGAGGTATGGGACTGGACGACTTCGAAAAATACAAAAAGGCAATAGTTGAATACTTATCTCACTAACAAGTCAGCAGATAGCCTGATCTACAGAAATTTCTCTAAAATAAAAGGATAAACGAAATCTATCCTTGTTTTACCGGCTGTTACAAATTCCCCATGAAATGAGAGATTTGTGACTATAGCTTTTTCCGGATAAAATCTCTCGATGAAACTTCGAAGCCCTGATGGAATGGTATCTTTTTTGAGTACAGACTTGACCTCTATCGGGAGAAGCTTTAATCCTCTCTCGATAATAAAATCCACTTCCGCTCCCTGCTTTGTTCTCCAGAAATTAAGTTCTCCCATCTTGTTGCTCAGCAGACGGTGCAACTCAATAAATACAGCGTTCTCCAAAACAAGTCCCTTATTGGTTTTATTATCATAAGGCACAAAATTCTCAAGAACCAGATTCCTTATCCC
>JBFMAM010000316.1:0-2579 GCA_040755805.1 Nitrospirota bacterium | reverse complement strand
TTAATCCGCCTAAGGCGGATTAACACTATTAGAAAACATGCATCTTTTTAGAGAACACTGAGAAAACCTCTGTGCCCTCTGTGGTTTCATATTTTCCTCTCTTTTTCATAAAACTTTTGACATTACCTTTTAATAATCCTTTTTCTTTCGACACCTGATTGCAGACACCGAATGTTTAAAGGCGTATGTTTTTAAGCATAGAAATTTTACGATACTTAAGTTTGAAAGACTAACATAGAAATATCTTTTTTGCAAGGGGGGATAGATGATAAAAGAAGTGTTTGACAGAAAAAGAACTTTTGCTATATATTGAGTGAGTACTCACTCAATATAGGGATTCATCTCCGGATTAATTGTAATAAGGTGAGGTTACAGGATTCAAACCATTTTTAAAAATTAATTTTAAAGGTTGAAGAATGTTCGGGAAGCCTGAGGAACAGTCTAAAGAAAGGCGCAAGGTTATACTTGATGCTGCTCTGAAGACCTTTGTTAAACGGGGCTATTCTGAAACAAGGGTTTCCGAGATCGCTGCTGAAGCTAAAGTAGCTGAAGGCACTCTCTATAATTATTTTCCCAGCAAAGAAGATTTGCTTCTGGCTCTCTTTGACGAAAAATGGGGCGGGATAATTGATGAGATCAAAAAGAGGATTACTCGTCTCGATGACCCGAATAAGAAATTAAAGGTCATGTTCTCTCTGGTCGTCAGTATGTTCAGAAGGGATCGCCCTTTAGCTGAAATATTCATGGTAGATGTAAAGCAAAGCAGTATATTCTTAAATAATTACCCCGTTAACCGAGTTGTCGAATTCATTGATCTGATTGAAGAGATTCTGGAAGAAGGTAAAAGAAAAGGAATATATCGCAAGGATTTAGACACTCGTGTAGCCAAGATGGTTATCTTCGGAGCAGCTCAGGGTATCCTTTTAAGCTGGGTGTTGAGTGAGTCAGCGGCTGTAAGAAATAAGGCATTTAAATTCTCTCTTTATCGAGCCTCAAGGGCTTTGCGAGATATATTCAAATATGGACTGGTTAGGGGAAGGGATGATATTTAACGACCTGAGAGAGTTCATTGATTTTCTGGATGATAAAGGGGAGCTAGTTCGTATCAAGGCAGAGGTTGATCCAATTCTTGAGGTAACTGAAATAGTTGACCGTATATCCAAAAAAGGTGGTCCAGCTCTTCTCTTCGAAAAGGTTAAAGGTTCGCAAATACCCCTACTTATTAATATATTCGGCTCTTATCAACGGATAAGCTGGGCGCTTGGTGTGAATGACTTCAGCGTTATCAGCCAGAGATTTTCTTCACTTTTTAAAATTGACTTCGATCTAAAGTTTCGGCAAAAGATAGAGTTTCTTCATGGGTTATACAAGCTCAGTAATTCTAAGCCAAGAGAGGTTAAAAAGGCACCCTGTCAGGAAGTAGTGAAAGAGGATGACTTTTCTCTTCTTGATTACCCTATCCTGAAATGCTGGCCTGAAGATGGTGGGCGTTTTATTACGCTACCTCTTGTTATTACTAAGGATCCTGAAAGCGGCAAGCAGAACATGGGTATGTACCGCCTGCAGGTTTTTGATGAGAAAACAACTGGTATGCATTGGCATACTCATCATGATGGCGCTGTTAATTATCGGAAAGCAGCAAAATATGGCAAAAGAATGGAGGTTGCGGTCGTCTTAGGTGGCGATCCAATAACAATCTATTCAGCAACAGCTCCTCTCCCTTACGGGATCGAAGAGCTATTTTTTGCTGGTTTCTTGAGGGGAAAGCCGGTTGAGGTAGTAAAGGCAAAAACAGTGGACATTCTTATACCGGCGAGAGCTGAAATTATCCTTGAGGGCTATGTTGAGATAGGTGAAGAAAGAATAGAAGGTCCTTTTGGTGATCATACTGGTTATTATTCTATAGCTGCCAATTATCCCGTTTTCCGTGTGACTTGCATAACTCAAAGAAAAGCTCCTATTTACCCGGCAACAATTGTTGGCAAGCCACCAATGGAGGACTGTTATTTAGGAAAAGCCACTGAAAGGATGTTCTTACCCTTTATCAAGATGCAGTTTCCAGAGATTGTGGATATAAATCTGCCTGTTGAAGGAGTCTTTCATAACTGTGCTTTGATCTCCATAAAGAAATCCTATCCAATGCATGCCAGAAAGGTAATGAACGCAATCTGGGGATTGGGTCAGATGATGTTTACCAAATTTATTATAGTTTTCGATGAGGAAGTTAATGTGCAAAATCCTTCCGAGGTAGTCTGGAAGGCTTTTAATAATGTCGACCCCTCACGAGATATTTTGGTAGTTGAAGGACCTCTTGATGTTCTCGATCATTCTTCAAATAAACCTATATATGGAGCGAAGATGGGTATTGATGCGACCAAAAAATGGCCTGAGGAAGGGTATCAAAGAGAATGGCCGCCAGAGATCAGAATGTCTGAAGAGATTAAGAAGCTTGTGGATAAACGGTGGGCGGAGTATGGTCTTGAATGAGGTCTGTTTATAAATGTCATTCCCGCAAGCGAAGCACGTCGGGAATCTTTTTTAGAGAAAGATTCCGGACAAGCCGGAATGACAAAAATTGA
>JBFMAM010000315.1:0-2583 GCA_040755805.1 Nitrospirota bacterium | reverse complement strand
CCTCAAAAGACAGTCAATAGTCATCAGTCATTAGTCGAGAGTCAAGAGAAAGAAACAAACATGTCCCATAGCGACACTAAGGACAATAAAAATAATCCCCCCTCACCCCCCTTTAGTAAAGGGGGGAAGGGGGGATTTTCAGGGTAAAAGGCATAAGAAGAAATTAAAATTATAGAGGAGGGATCTTAAAATGGGAAAGACGATCGGGATTGACCTTGGAACCACGTTCTCTGTGGTAGCAGTTGTTCAGGCAGGTGAGCCAGTAGTAGTTCCTAACCAGGAGGGAAGTAGAATAACACCATCCGTTGTGGCTATTACCGAAAAAGGAGAAAGGCTCGTAGGTCAGATTGCAAAAAGGCAAGCGATAACGAACCCTGAAAATACTGTATTTTCCATAAAGAGGCTCATGGGAAGGAAATACAATTCTCCAGAAGTAGAACATGCACGAAAAAGACTTCCCTATAAAATTGTTGAGGCACCTAATGGTGATGCCCATGTGGAGATAAGAGGTAAAAGATATTCTCCACCAGAGATATCGGCAATGATCCTTCAAAAACTCAAACAGGCTGCCGAAGACTATCTCGGAGAACCGGTAACGGAAGCGGTTATCACTACACCTGCCTATTTTGACGATAGCCAGAGACAGGCTACAAAGGACGCTGGAAGGATTGCAGGACTTAATGTCCTGAGGATAATAAACGAACCAACAGCCGCATCACTTGCATATGGCATGGATAAAAAGAAAGAGGAAAAGATTGCTGTCTATGACCTCGGTGGAGGGACATTTGATATCTCGATCTTAGAGATTGGAGAAGGTGTTATAGAGGTTAAATCTACCAATGGTAATACTTATTTGGGTGGTGATGACTTTGACCTCAGGATTATAGACTGGATGGTTGAAGAGTTCAAAAAAGATCAGGGTATAGATCTCAAGAAGGACAGAATGGCATTGCAGAGACTGAAGGAAGCTGCTGAGAAGGCAAAGATAGAGCTTTCGACAGCAATGGAAACGGAGATAAACCTTCCGTTTATAACTGCTGATGCAACAGGCCCAAAACATCTGCTCATGAAACTCTCGAGGGCCAAAATGGAACAGCTTGTTGGAGACCTCATAGAAGAGACGATAGGCCCCTGCAAAATGGCCTTATCAGATGCTAATCTCTCTCCATCAAACATAGACGAAGTCCTGCTTGTAGGTGGCCAGACCAGGACACCAAAGGTTCAGCAGACAGTGCAAGGTTTTTTCGTTAAGGAGCCTAACAAGACAGTAAACCCTGATGAAGTAGTTGCTGTAGGGGCAGCGATACAGGCCGCTGTGCTAAAAGGAGAGGTTAAAGAGGTTCTTTTGCTTGATGTTACTCCTTTGTCCCTTGGCATAGAGACACTCGGTGGGATCTTTACAAAGATAATAGAAAGGAACACTACCATCCCTACAAAGAAAAGCCAGATATTCTCAACAGCAACTGATAACCAGCCTGCTGTTTCAATCAAGGTATGTCAGGGCGAGAGGGACATGGCTGCAGACAACAGGCTCCTCGGAAATTTCGAACTTATAGGCATTCCACCAGCTCCGAGGGGAATCCCGCAGATAGAAGTAACATTCGATATTGATGCAAACGGCATACTCCATGTTTCTGCTAAAGACCTCGGCACGGGGAGAGAGCAGTCTATAAGGATAACTGCATCGAGTGGTCTTAGCGAAGAAGAGATAAAAAAGATGATGCGCGATGCCGAGTCACATGCAGAAGAAGATAAAAGGAAGAAACAGCTTGCTGAGGCAAGGAATGAGGCTGATACACTCATCTATACAGTCGAGAAATCTCTAAAGGATTATGGCGATAAACTGACTGAATCAGAGAGAAAAGAGATTGAGGATGCCCTCGAAAGATGCAAAAAGACAAAAGATACAAGTAATGAGCTATCCGAAATAAGATCTGCTATAGAAAATCTTACAAGGACATCCCATAAACTGGCAGAACACATTTATAAGGCTGCTGGAGCACAGGCAGGTGCTGGAGCTGGAACTGCTACAGGTGCAAAAGGCCCTGAAGAAGAAGTTGTAGAAGCGGAATTTGAGGATGTTGATAAGAACAAAAAGGAGAGTTAAAAAGCAGTTAGCGGTTTGCGCTTAGTTACTAACTGCTAATTACTAATTGATTGCTAAAGATGAAGGACTATTATGAGATTCTTGGAGTATCGAGAGATGCATCCGAGGCTGATATAAAAAAGGCATTCAGGCAGCTTGCACTTAAATACCACCCTGACAGGAATCCCGGGGACAAAGAGGCAGAAGAAAAATTCAAGGAGATAAATGAGGCATACTCTTGCCTGAACGACCCTGAGAAAAAGGCTAATTATGACAGATTTGGGACTGTAGAAGGAGTCGGAGCAGGTTTTGGCCCATTTGGGACGGGCTTTGGTGATATATTTGAAGATATCTTTGGGGATTTCTTTGGAACATTCACAGGCCATCGCAGACCAAGACCGACAAAGGGCAATGACCTAAGATACGACCTTGATATAACACTTATGGAGGCAGCCTCCGGCACTGAAAAAATTTTAGAGGTGCCGAAGTGGGAAAAC
>JBFMAM010000314.1:0-2600 GCA_040755805.1 Nitrospirota bacterium | reverse complement strand
CGGGGAATGACAGAATAATTTTCATTCTTCTTTGTGAGCCAAAAGCTCATGGGGGTTTAGGTTAAGGCCCCTCAACCTTAACCTCAGCCTTGGATTGTGAAACTCTAATCGCCTCTCTCAAATTAAGCGAGCCTGTATATATCGCCTTTCCTGTTATTACTCCCCAGAGGTTCCTAATCTTCATCAGATTTTTTATGTCCTCGATGCATGAGACCCCTCCAGCAGCGATCACAGGGATGTTGAGGCCTTCGACTATTTTTCTTATCTCCTCGAGATTGGGTCCCGAAAGTGTGCCATCTCTTGCTATATCTGTATAGATAATCCCCGCCGCACCTACAATCTCTAAACGTCTCGCAAGTTCTATCGCATCGACTAATATATCTTCCTCCCAACCCCTGATAGCTACCCTTCCTTCTTTTGCATCAACCCCAATTAAAACTCTGCCGGGATATTTACTGCAGGAATATGTTACAAACTCTGGATCTTCTATCACCGCAGTCCCGATGACAACTCTCTCAATACCTGCTGAAAAAAGTTTTATGATATTCCCTATATTCCTTATGCCGCCTCCCACCTGCAGTGGAATCTTTACTGACCGCCTGATTTTTATTATTGCATCCAGATTTTTCAGATTGCCTGTAAACGCACCATCGAGGTCAACAATATGAATGAGTTTTGCCCCACAGGATTTCCACCGTCTCGCGGTGGCTGCAGGGTCACTCGAATAGACCGTCACGGTATCCCTTTTGCCCTGAAGAAGCCTGACGCACTGCCCATCTTTCAAATCTATTGCAGGAATAACAATCATAAATTAATATAACATAATGCGGTGATAGTAAAAAATAACGGGAACGGGCTAGATGTCATTCCCGCTTGTCGGGAATCATTCTGAGAGAAAAAGGATTCCGAACAAGTCGGAATGACAGGAAACAGGATTGCGGACTGATTCCCCACTGAGCGGGGACAAGAGCCGAAATGACAGAAAAGTGTAGAGGTATTTTCAGATGAAAAATTACAATCTAAAATTCAAAAATATATTCTTCCTCAATTTTGCATTTTGCATTTTGCATTTTGCATTTTTAACCCTCCCTTCCCATGCCACCTCCTTCGATGTTCCTGAAAAGCTCATATATGACCTTACATGGACAGGCATCAAGGCTGGTACAGCATCTCTCGAGATAACAAATGATGGGAATAAGATAAGGATTATATCAACTGCCCGATCAGCAAAATGGGTCTCTGTATTTTATACAGTAGATGACAGGGCAGAAAGTACCCTGATAAAAAATGAAAATAATCCCCCCTCACCCCCCTTTAGCAAAGGGGGGAAGGGGAGATTTTCAGGTGAATCGTCATTTATCGGCCAACCATTAAATTACAGGCTCAAGATACGGGAGGGCAGGCACAAGAGGGATAAAGAGACCATATTTAACCATTCAACTAAGAAGGCAACTTATATAAACTATCTCGAAGGCGAGAGGATAGATTTTGATGTACCTGCTAATATCTTTGACCCGCTGTCGGGTTTTTATTATCTGAGGACATTCAATTTAGAGGTTGGCAGGTCTGTATTTATAGATATCTTTGACAGCAAGAAGGTATGGAATGTGGAGATACAGGTTCTGAAAAAAGAGCGACTGGAACTTCCTACCGGGGTCTTCGATACAATACTTGTTAAACCTCTTATGAAATCAGAAGGCATCTTCTGCAGGAAAGGTGATATACTCATCTGGCTTACTGATGATAAGAAACGCATTCCTGTTAAGCTGCAGACAAAGGTTGTTGTTGGTTCTGTGGTAGCAACCCTCGTAGGAGGGGTTTATTGATGAAAAATAACAAGATCCCACTCTCTGTTGCCATTATCACAAAAAATGAGGAGGAGAGGCTTCCTGACTGCTTGAAAGGTGTTTCCTTTGCCGAGGATATTGTGGTTGTTGACTCTGGAAGCACTGACAGAACGGTAGAAATCGCAAAAGAATTTGGCTGTCGGGTATTTATGGAAGAATGGAAAGGTTATGGACCTCAGAAAAACAGTGCAGTAGCCAAATGTAAACATGATTGGGTGCTTGTGATTGATGCTGATGAGAGAATACCTGAAGAAACGAAAAACGAGATTGTAAAAATAATAAATAGTCCTGATATGGCTGATGTCTACAGTTTCCCAAGAAAAAACATTTTTCATGGCAGGTGGATAAAGCACAGTGGCTGGTGGCCAGATAGAGTGATAAGACTTTTTAAAAGGCAGAAGGGCAGATTCGAATCTTTAGTTCATGAGAAATGGATGACCAGAGGGGCTATCATGGATTTAAATGTCTACATAGAACATTACTCCTTTGATAACTATTCTGAGATGGTCAAAAAACTTGATGAATATTCGACCATTAATGCGACAGAGCTTTTTAATAAAGGTTTTAAGGTGAATACTCTTTCACCAATTCTTCACGGTGTCAGCATGTTTATCAAATCATATATTTTAGAGAAAGGATTTCTTGAAGGATTTGACGGCCTTATCATAGCCCTTTCAAAAGCAGGAGGATCTTTTTTCAAATATGCAAAACTTCTCGAATTGCAAAGAAATAAATAAGGCCATAGAGGTAGCC
>JBFMAM010000313.1:0-2601 GCA_040755805.1 Nitrospirota bacterium | reverse complement strand
GCCTTTTGGGACCTCTGTTGCAACATAGATTTCACCTTCAGGTGCTGTTGGGCCTTTTGTTATTAAAATAAATTGATGAATCAGATGTTCCATATCCTTCAGGATATAATCTTTTGGCGGAAGTGTAAATTTGGGGGCATCAGCCATGATAGGGCCATTAGGCAACTTTTCGATGCACTGCCTGATTATTCTATTTGATTGCCTAAATTCCAGCATCCTGCAGCGGTATCTGTCATAAGTATCGCCCTCTGTCCCGATAGGTACATCGAAATCAACCTTATCATATGCATCGTATGGGGTATGTTTCCTTACATCATAAAGAACACCTGAACCCCTTAATGTCGGACCTGTAAGGCCCCAGTTTATCGCCTCCTCTGCCGAGATTACGCCAATGCCTTTTGTCCTCTTGAGCCATATCCGGTTCTGGTCTATTAAGGTCTCATAATCTAATATCCGTGATGGGAATTCATCTGTGAACTTATAAAGACTGTCGAGGAATTCCTGCGAGACATCGTTTCTTACACCGCCGATTCTCGGATAGGTCACAGTAAGCCTCGCACCACATATCATCTCAAACAGCCCAAGTAGCCATTCCCTTTCCCTGAAGGCATATAGGAATACTGTCATTGCACCGATATCAAGGGCATGGGTTGCGATCCAGAGGAGATGGCTCGATATCCTTGCTATCTCTCCAACCATAGTCCTTATAAACTTGGCCCTCTCCGGAGCCTCTATTCCAAAAAGCCTTTCGACTGCATTGACATAGCCAATATTATTTGCCATTGAAGCGATATAATCCATCCTGTCTGTAAGGGGAAGGGCCTGGAAGTAAGTCAAATTCTCACCGAGCTTCTCAATTCCCCTGTGGAGGTATCCCACATAAGGTGTTACCTTAACAACTGTTTCACCATCTATATCAAGAACGAGCCTTAAAACACCATGGGTGGCAGGGTGCTGTGGCCCCATACTTACATTAAGCTCTCTTGTTTCCAGTATCTTCTCTACCTGTTTCATTCCTTCATTACCTTTCAGGACAAGCTTAGCCTTCCCATTCGAACTCTCTATACTCTTTTGCCTTCTCAATGACCTCAATAAAACTAGGCCATTCCTTTTCAGGGCCCTTTAAAGGATAGTCTTTCCTTAGCGGATGGCCTTCCCAATCCTCTGGCATGAGGATCCTTCTCAAGTCAGGATGCCCTTTGAATACTATGCCAAACATATCAAAACATTCCCTTTCATGCCAGTTGGCACCAACCCACACAGATGTTACAGAATTAATCCTCGGGTCATTTTCTGGAACCTGTGCTTTCAAACGTAACATATGGCGATGCCTGATGGAATATAGGTGATAAACAACCTCGAACCTGAGATCCTTTTTACCAAGATAATCAACACCACAGAGGTCTCTGAGATGGTCAAAATCTAAATCAGGGTCATCATGAAGATACCTGCAGATATCAACAATCCTATCCTTCTTTACAGTAACAGAAACCTGATCCCTGAAACTTGTAACTTCAACTACCTCGAGGGGAAACCTTTCCTTTATCTTCTCTGCTATCTCTAAAGGTTCCATCTTTTTATAGGGAGAAGGCCCTATTCTTTCTAATACTACCGCCACGGGCTCCACCTCGCTTGTTCTTTTCTCATCTTTTCCTGAAGCTTCATCATCCCTTCCATCAATGCCTCAGGCCTTGGAGGACAACCAGGTATATATACATCAACAGGAAGAAATTTATCACATCCCTGTACTACACTGTATGTTCTAAACACCCCACCTGTGCATGCACAACTTCCCATTGCTACTACATATCTCGGCTCAGGAATCTGGTCATAAACCCTTCTTATAACAGGAGCCATCTTCTTTGTAACTGTACCAGCAACAATCATACAATCCGATTGCCTTGGTGAACCTCTGAAGATAATGCCAAACCTGTCAAAGTCATAATGGGCCGCACCTGCCGCCATCATCTCAATTGCACAACATGCAAGTCCAAAGGTTGTGGGCCAGATCGATGATAACCTTGACCAATTAATAACTTTATCCAGAGTGGTGATAATTACATTTGGGGGAAGTATCTTTGTCCCTTCTTCTACCTCAACAAGACCAATTGTTGCTGTGTCTATTAACATCTCCTACCTCAAAATACCTTTCTCAACCTTAGCCTTATTTTTAGTCCCACTGGAATGCCTCTTTTTTCCAGGCATAGATATAACCGATTAAAAGTATAACAATAAAGATAACCATTTCTATAAAGGCATAGATACCAATTTTATCGAACACAACAGCCCATGGGTAAATAAAAACTGCTTCAACATCGAATATCACGAAAAGCATAGCGATAACGTAGAACCTTATAGCAAACCTGTAACGCGGCTCTCCGACAGGAGTGATACCTGACTCGTAAGGCATGAGCTTATCAAAATATGGCCTTTTTAGCCTGAATATCACACCGATTAGCAAAGCACCGAGGCCAAAGGCCGTTGCAATAATAATAAAGATAAGAACCGGTAAATAATCTGATGGTATGTAGGTTCCGGGCATAAGCGTCTGTTTTATACCCGAAAATATCAACCGGTGTCAAGAAAAAAATTAACTGAAAA
>JBFMAM010000312.1:0-2609 GCA_040755805.1 Nitrospirota bacterium | reverse complement strand
TACCCCGCACCCAGAAAGCCCCACCGCGCAGTCCTCGCACCCCGCGAAAGTGGGGTGCGGGGTTTACATTTCAACCCTTGTAATAACTCCATGGAGCTTACGGGAAGGGAATTTATAAAATTGTACAAAAGGGTGTGTTACCTTTTTGATTATTGAAAAGAATTCCCAGAAAATATTCCTTGTTACTATATCCTCTATTCCATAATATATTGTCTTTTCCTCTATCCCCGCTTCCCTTAAGACCTCTTCAATGTTAATTACTTCCATGTATCCTATCTGTATCTCAAATACCCTGAGGCCTTCTATAATATCCTCTTTAAAGAAACCAGTTACACCAAAGGGTTCATCTTTTTTAATGATTGATACAAAAATATTATCTTCATAGACAACGCTGTGAAAAAACATTGTTTGTACAATATAAAATGGTATCTCTTTAATATCTTTCAATAAAAATAATGCTGTGCCTCTAATCCTTTCAGTTGTTGCATGTACCCTTGTAAATTTATGAAGAAACTCTTCTAAAGGCATAAAATCTATCATCCGATAAAGCCTCTTCTGTCCTTTTGTATAGATGACTATTATTGTTAGAGGTATTGCGGCAAGGATCAGAGACCAATAACCACCATGTGGTATTTTATAAAAGTTTGCGAGAAGATAAAAGATATCAACAAAAGTAACAAAAAGGGAAAGAGACGACAGCATTCTCTTTTTTTTCAAATAAAATATCCATGTAATCATTATCCCCGTGAGAGCCATGGTTCCGGTAACAGCAAGGCCATAGGCAGCAGCAAGGCGATGTGATTCCTTAAATTCAACCATAATAAATAAAACTGAGAAGAGTAAGAACCAATTGACAAAACCGATGTATATCTGTGACCTCAGTTCAGGAGATATATAATCAATTTTAAACATTGGCATAATATGAGTATTTATTGCCTGATAGATAATCGAGAACATTCCGCTGATCATTGCCTGGGAAGCGATGACTGTAGAGACAATGGTGAGAATAAGAAATGGAACATAAAGTACCGACGTTTGATGAAATATCATCTCAAAGAGGGTACTCTTCGCATAAGGATGCTCAATGAGAAACGCTCCTTGTCCGAGATAATTAAGCAGAAGAGCAAGGAACACAAGATACCATGCTCTGACTATGGGTTTCCTTCCCAGATGTCCCATATCAGCATATAACGCTTCTCCGCCTGTCGCACAGAGAAAAACCTCGGAAAGAATAAAAAAACCTGAGAGGCCATTATCCATCAGAAATTTAAAAGCATAGTATGGGTCTATCGCTTTTACAACAAATGGGGCATGTAATATCGAGAACAACCCTGAAATAGAGAGTGATAGAAACCATATGACCATAATAGGTCCGAACGAGGCTGCAACCTTTCCAGTTCCCTTTTTCTGAAAGGAAAACAGAACTATGGCAATAATACCGGCGATGATTATCAAAGCCTCCTGCCCCATCTTTTCGAATCCGGGAATCAGGAGCGAACCTTCAACCGCACTTAATATGCTGATTGCGGGTGTAATAACTCCGTCACCTATGAGAAGAGATATACCGATGAAAGAGAGAAGAGTAATAAAAGACACCTGCCTGCCTTTTTTGAGCAAAGGGATAAGTATCTCTTTGAGAACGATTGTCCCCCCTTCACCCTTTTTACCAAGGCTCATTGCAAGCCAGACATATTCAACCGTTACAAGAATGGTCATTGTCCATGCTATAAGGGAGAGAACACCTATTACATTGGCTTCGGTTGGTTTTATGAGGAGAAAGACGACTGTGATGGTGTAAATGGGACTTGTTCCAATATCTCCAAAAACAAGACCGAGTGATTTTATTATTTCTTTTATAGAATAGTACTTATTTGACACATCTCCTCCTTTGAGGGCAAAGGAGGAGAAATAAAAAACCGCTGGCAAGGCAGCGGTTTCGATCCCCTATCCATTGCCCTTCCAAACGCCTACGAGGTTAGCTGTCGGGCTCGGGCTTGGAAGTGCCCTATTCCCGGGATATCCCGGGAAATACGCCCCGATAGTGGTTCCCCCGCATCCATTTTTACACGGATTTCGGCTACAACTTGTTTACAAACATCATCTTAAAACTTTCCTACATTGCTGTCAAGCTATCAACTCCTGCATAACAAGTGTCCTCCGGAGTCCGTCATTCGCGAAAAAGCGAAAACGTACCCTCTCTGTCACTCCTCCGCCTGAGGCAAATTGGGAGTCCTCCGTAAGAGAGATTCCGGACAAGCCGGAATGACAAGATTACAGCCGACATAGGACATTAGATTTACAGGTGTCAATAATTATACCTCTCTTGAAAAAAGTGCTGGTGTAAAAATTCTTGTTTTGTCTTATATGGAAATATTATGATATCAAATTGAAATTTTTGAGGAGTTTCTGGATTGGAAAAAGAAAATAACAAGAGAATAATCGACAAAATATGGGATTTATTAGCTTCTGTAAAATTTGCGATTGTTATCTTTTCACTGATCTCCATTACATCAATTATAGGCACGGTTTTAGAACAAGGAGCAGGGCGGGCTAAGAATATCCAGATATTAAACAGACTCTTTGGCGAATCTCTTGCCCCGACTTTTTAT
>JBFMAM010000311.1:0-2623 GCA_040755805.1 Nitrospirota bacterium | reverse complement strand
CTTTCTATAAGGAAGACCTTGAATATAAACTCAAGGTAGCCATAGGAAAAAAGAGCTGGCTTGAGAATCTCTACAGGGAAAGGAAAGACCTTGAGGCCCTTATAGAACTTACATACCTCATTACATCGACCCTCAACCCAAAAGAGGCACTCTATCTTGTTGTAAAAAAACTATCAGAAATAATAAATGTAACAAGATGTTCTATGATCAGCATAGATGCTAAGGATAAGGGATACGCATATGTTGTCTCGACATTTGAAGACCCTGACATCACAAATATAAGGCTTGACTTGCAGAAATATCCTGAGATAAGGAATGCCTTATCTCTTAAGAGGCCAGTAATTATAAAAGATGTGTTGAAAGACCCCGTGATGAAAGATGTAAGGGATATAATATTACCTAAAGGCATTCGTTCTATTATGGTGATACCGGTGATCTTTCATGATGAGGTCATAGGTACATTGCTATTGAATATAGCAAAGGCAGATCGCACCTTTACAGAAAGGGAGGTAAGGTTATGCACTGCTGTTGCAAATGCATCTGCAAATGCCCTTTATAATGCCTTCCTGTATGATAGGCTAAATAGAGAAAAAACAATGCTCGAGAGGCTTTCTATAACCGATTACCTGACAGGAATCTATAATATCAGATATTTCTACAACAGGCTTGAGGAGGAATTCAGCAGGGCGGTAAGGTATAAAATCCTATTAAGTTGCATGATGTTAGATATAGACCACTTCAAAAAGATTAATGATACCTATGGTCACAGGATTGGAGATATTACCCTTAGAGAATTTGCACAACTCGTGAAAAGTCATACGAGGAAGTCTGATATCTTTGCCAGATATGGGGGTGAAGAATTTATAATGCTCCTGCCACAGACATCCTTGGAGGGTGCCATACACGAGGCCGAGCGAATCAGAAAGGCGGTAAGTGAACATCAGTTTATGGGTCTCGAGAAAGAAGATAAAATTACTGTGAGTATAGGTATAGCCTGCACCTCTGATGAAGAGATAAAGACCCCAGATGACTTTATCACCTTTGCTGATAACGCCCTATTTACAGCGAAGAATACGGGACGCGACCAGATTATTGTATATCCTCAATTATAAGGCTACCGGCATTATCTACTAAACCTAAATACAACCTATTGACCTCTTACTCCCTTTCAGTTATATTCTCTAAAAGATTGAAGATATGGAGATTCATGGTTATCAGAAGTCTTGTTGTCGGCCCGCTTGAAGCTAACTGTTTTATTATTGCATCTGAAAATACAAAAGAGGCGATAGTTATAGACCCAGGGGATGAGCCTGATAGAATTCTTGATTTAATTAATGAGAATAATTTTAAAGTAAAATATATAGTCTGCACACATGCCCATTTTGACCATGTGGGTGCAGTCCCTGAGATAAAGAAGGAGACAGGCGCAAAGATTGTTATTCATCGAGATGAGATCGAGATTTACAGGGGCTCAAGAGACATAGCTGCTTTCTGGGGATATGAGCTCGATCCCTTGCCAGAGCCTGATATGTTTGTTTCAGAAGGAGATAATTTAGAGATTGGGGATTTGAGATTCGACGTTCTCCATACTTCAGGCCATAGCCCTGGAGGAATCTGCCTTTATGGCGAGGGCATTTTAATTACAGGCGATACGCTATTTGCAGGTTCTGTAGGCAGGACAGATCTTTATGGAGGAGATATAGAGAAGCTAAAAAAGTCCCTTAAGCGATTAATGTCTTTGTCAGATGAAGTAAGGATTCTTCCCGGGCACGGCCCCTCATCAGACATAAAAGAAGAGAAAGAAAAGAACCTATTTTTGCATAATTATTACTTAGATTAAAAAAAAGGCCTTAAATTTACTTTTTTAGCACATAAAGACAAATATTTACTGATTTTGGCTGATATTTAACTATTGACTCCATTGCTGAAAGTGTTATTCTAATAATGAAGAGATGGTAAATAAGTTAGAAGCTGGTTAAGCGAGAGGTGGTTTTTTTGGTAAGATAAACCATGCCACCTGGCATGGTTTTTTTGTTTTCTCTGCGATACCTTGAGGCTAAGGCGAGCTGAGGGAACAGCTACATTAAGGGAGCTAGCGTGTAGATGTAGTGATGCATGCCCCAATCCTGACCCTGAACTTGATTCAGGGGATTCAGGGCGGGGAAGCCTAAGCATCTACCAAGGCACCCACTTGGAGGGAGCCTCAGATAGCTCGAAACCGCAAGGTATCGCGGTTATGATCTTTGAAAACTGAGAAGTAGGCCCCATTAAGTTCTAAAAGGTTTCAAATGAGAGTTTGATCCTGGCTCAGAACGAACGCTGGCGGCGTGCCTAACACATGCAAGTCGAACGGATCAGTGCTTCGCACTGGAAATTCCAAATCTCAAGCACTAATAACCAAATAATAACCAATAACTAATCATCAATAATCAAACATTTTCTGATTATTTGGTCGTTGGAATTTATTTGGTTATTGGGTTTTGGGTATTGGAGCTTCCAATGCGGAGCATTGGTCAGTGGCGGACGGGTGAGTAACACGTAGGTAACCTACCCTCGGGAGGGGGATAACTCAGGGAAACTTGAGCTAATACCCTATAAGACCACAGACTGGGATGTCAGTGGT
>JBFMAM010000310.1:0-2636 GCA_040755805.1 Nitrospirota bacterium | reverse complement strand
ACTCTTCATAACCTTTGACTGAAGAAGTGCAGATAAAAGACTCTCTCCACTCTCATATCTGGTTGCAAGTAACATATTCTCCATAACTGTAATCTGTGGAAAGAGCCTGATATTCTGAAATGTCCGTGAAATCCCCAACCTTGCTATTTTGTAAGGTGATAAATTGGTAATATTTTTGTTCTTGAAATATACATCTCCCGATTGGGAATCATAGAATCCAGAGATTATATTAAACACAGTTGTTTTCCCTGCACCATTTGGACCTATCAGTGCATTTATGGTTGCTGGGTGAATGGAGAAGTTAAGACTGTTAACAGCAACAAGACCATCAAATTCCTTGGAAAGTTGTTTAACTTCTAATATCATATCACCACTCATTTGAATCTATACGCTCCCATTATTCCCTGAGGTCTTTTAAGCATAAGAACCACAAGCAACAATCCATAAATCATCTGTCTCATTGGCGCTGCAATTGAAGATGGCATTCCGAGAAACCTCAGGAGTTCAGGGAAGACCACCAGTATTACTGCTCCCACGACAGAACCTGATATACTTCCCATTCCTCCAAAGATTACCATAAGGAGAATGGTAATTGACTCCATTACAGTGAAACTTGAAGGGTCAATGAAGGTTATGTAATGAGCATAAAGACTCCCGGCAATACCAGCAAAGAATGCTCCGATAATAAAAATTATGAGTTTGTGCCTGGTTGTATCCTTTCCTAATGTCTCTGACGCAATTTCATCCTCTCTGATAGACCTCAGTATCCTACCGAATGGAGAATTTACTATCCTTCCGGAGACAATGATGGTGATTACCACAAAAATCAGAACCAGCAACAGATATGACCATACCTCTGACAGTTCAAAACCCAAAACTGAAAACCCAGGTATCCCGGGTAGTCCCATAGGTCCCCTTGTAAGAGATACCCAGTTCTTGGCAATAGAGTAAACAATAACCCCCAAACCAAAGGTCGCAAGAGCAAGATAATCACCTTTCAATCTAACTGCTGGATACCCGATTACAACACCTGAAACGGCTGCTACGCAAGCACCTATCAATAAACCTATACACGGGGACACCCCCATATTTAATGCGAGCAGGCTTGATGTATATGCGCCGATGCAGGAAAAGGCTGCATGACCAAGAGCAGGAAGTCCTGTATATCCCACAATGAGATTCAGGCTCAGAGTAAGAATTGTGTATATCCCGGCAATAATTAATATGTGAAGTAAGTACTCCATTATTTTACCCTTCTTCTACATCGAGCCAAATGATAAAACGGTTCGTAAACAAGGAATAGAGATATAAAACATCTTTCTTCACATTCTCCTGAATATCGGGACCTCCTAATTTGCATTTCCAGAACATTTTTTGAAACTCATAGGGTTTCAATCCATGATTTATGAGCTCTTTTTGAGACAAACTTTTATTTCCTGCCAGTGTAAAAGATATTTCAGATGTATGAAAAAATCTCTCTTCAATCTGACTTTGACCTGACATTATTAAATGATAAAATGTAGCACGAAATGGGGAATAATACGGTGGTAAGAAAGGCAAGAACGGAATGAGTGGGGGATATTTAGCCCCGTAGTATTCTTCAAATCTGTGATAGAAATGATGAGTAATATCTATCCACTCATGAATGTCTATTTTTGCATAAAGTGGGAGTAGACCACAAATTTGTCCTTCCAGTTCAATAAGTTTTTGCAATTGAAACCTATTAAAATGTATCCTTCCACCTGAACCCACTCTTTTAGATTGCACGAAAGCAACTTTCTTATCCTTAAGTTCAAAAGCAAGGTCAGCACCCGTTATATGCTCTCCCTTTCTTGCATGAATAAAAGCAACCTTTAGCGTAAACTTATTCCGTTCAAAGGTTTTAACCCAAGGCCTGTCTCCTTCCTGCTCAAGCCATCCTTCTTTCTGAATTTTCTCGCATACCTTTTCAATATATTCTTTCACATAGACAGGCTCGGGTTCTAAGTGTTGCAAAAGTTTCATTGATATGTCACTTAATAGCTTTACTTCTTCCTGAAATGCCATATTGTTTAGCCTCCTATACCTGCTCCTTAACAGATTTAGTCCCGAGAAATCCCCATGGTCTTATCAATAGAAAAATAATCAAGATAGCGAAGGCAATGGCGTCCTTCCATCCTGCTTGAATCTTCCAGATACCGAGATTCTCAGCCAATCCCAGAAAGAATCCACCCAAAACTGCACCTGGAATGTTGCCAATACCACCAATAATGGATGCAATAATCCCTTTCAGGATGGCACTGAGTCCCATTGTGGGTTCAATATTGGTCTCAAAGGAAATAAGTATCCCGGCAGCGCCGGCTAATGCAGAGCCTATGGCAAACGAAGTCAGAATTATCCTTTCAGGATTTATGCCAACGACATTCGCTGCTATTGAATCATCTGCCACAGCCCTCATCGCCTTGCCGACTTTTGTTTTCTGGATAAAGAGCCAGAGCAATAACATAAGAATTACCGAAACCACCAAAATCGTAATCTGAATATCAGTAATCACAGCACCAAGGAAATGATGTCCTTCCTTGACAGGACCCGTTCTTATTGTAAGAATCTGCGCCCCATAGATAAGTTGAATCAGATTTTGAAGGAAGATAAACACA
>JBFMAM010000309.1:0-2644 GCA_040755805.1 Nitrospirota bacterium | reverse complement strand
AGGAAATTGGGTGGAAGAACTTACACATTTTGTATTTTATGATATTGAGGTTGACAGGATAAGAAATAGGGTTGCCGAGATATGTAAGGACTTTGGCCTTGAACGTATTCAATTCAGTGGTTTCTCAAGAAGACTTGGGCGTAACAAGCGTGAAGAGCTTTTCTTAAAAATTACACATGTAATAAAAGAAGGCTCCGGGAAAGTTCTGATCCTTGCAGTATGCGAGAAGGATTTTAGAAATATTCTCGAATATACCAAAGAAGGCGAGGATGCAAAGTCTGATACCTCTCAGGGTGAGTGACCTCAAGCAATATGCCTATTGTCCGAGGGTTGTATATTATCAGTATCTGATGCCTGTTGGGAAGAAGACTACATTCAAGATGGAATATGGAAAACTTGAGGAGGCAAGGATAGACAGGCTCGAGACAAGGCGTAAGCTCCAGAGATACGGTATTGCCGAGGGGAAAAGACTTTTTCACCTGACAATAAATTCTGGCCGGCTTGCCCTTTCAGGAAAGCTCGATATGCTTATCGAGACACAAGATGAATATATTCCTGTTGATTTTAAATATACAAGGGGGAAACCACATAAAAACCATATATACCAGCTCTGCGGTTATTCCCTTATCCTTGAAGACGTATATCATAGAGAGGTCAGGCATGGTTTCGTATATCTTATACCACTTGAGGATACAGTTATTTTTGAGTTGAGCGATTTGCTTAAAGATGAGACTGTTAAGATGCTTTCGGATATAAGGCAGATGCTCAAACAAGAGAAGATGCCGCCCCCAGCAGAAAACAGGAATAAGTGTTTTGATTGTGAGTATAAGAATTATTGCGGGGATGTCTTTTAGATATTTTCGCAAACCTGACGTATAATGAAGCAGAAAACAGAATTGCGAAATTTCCAGCAAAAACACTTGCCAAAACCATTGAATTTTTTGTATTTTAAGAGCGGAAGCAGTTTATTTCCCAATGAAGAGGGAACTGAAAGCAACAAATAGCATAAGTCAGCACTACCGTAACAGTAAGAAGCAGTTTATTTCCCAATGAAGAGGGAACTGAAAGTTGATTTCAACGCCGTTGATGTTAACGGCGACTGCCAGAAGCAGTTTATTTCCCAATGAAGAGGGAACTGAAAGGTTTGCAAAAGGTCAATGCGCAGGAGTAAGGTTTGATGAAGCAGTTTATTTCCCAATGAAGAGGGAACTGAAAGCTTTTCTGCTACATATTGTTTGACCAAAAGGCAATACGAAGCAGTTTATTTCCCAATGAAGAGGGAACTGAAAGTTTTACCCTTCATTGTTTTATTTATTATTTTTTGATTGAAGCAGTTTATTTCCCAATGAAGAGGGAACTGAAAGAATACTTCTTGGTGGTAACTATCTCCAGCAGTCAATGAAGCAGTTTATTTCCCAATGAAGAGGGAACTGAGAATAAAACAGTCTAAGAGTTATTAGTCTAAGAGTCTAAAAGTAATGAATGAAAATAAAAAAACAACTTGTAGACTTTTAGACTGAAGACTTTTAGACTGTAGTTGTATCCAATGAAGAGGGAACTGGCTGGAAGACCGCAGCCTTCAGACTACAGACCACAGCAAGGAGGTTTAAAAAATGGCATTCAAATTTGAGGAATTAAGGGTGTGGCAAATGGCTCTCGAATATTTTGATCTTATTTATGAGATTGCACAAAACTTTCCAGAAGAAGAAAGGTTCAACTTGAAATCACAGATTTGTAGGGCTGTGACTTCAATATCTAATAATATAGCGGAGGGTTCTATTGGTCAGTCTGATGCGGAATTCAGTAGATATTTGGGTATTGCCCTTCGATCCTGCCTTGAAACCATTAACTGTCTCTATCTGTCAAAGAGGAGGAATTATATTAACGAAGCTATCTTTATGAAGGCATACCAATTCGGTGAGGACTTATTTAAGGGTACACAGGCCTTGAGAAATACCCTCAGATCATGAGCTGTAAACTGTAGACTGTCGTCAGTGGTCTATGTAGTTACAGAGCTTTCCCAATGAAGAGGGAACAAAGACAGTCTAAGAGTGGTTAGTCTAAGAGTCTAAAAGCGAAGAGGGAAGTTCAGAAGTTGCTCAATACGCTGATAAGCAAGGTATCCAACTCTTAGACTTGTAGACTGGGAACTTTTAGACTGTAGTTATCTCCAATGAAGAGGGAACTGAAAGATAACTATAATATCGGCATAGATAGTCTCTCCTTGCCAGATACCCTTGTCTCAGACTCTCTATGATACTCTTAAAAATATCGAGAGAGTTGTGGACATATCAGGCAGGGTTTTCCCTATTTCAGGTAGCAGGTTAAGACACGCTTTTGATGGCACAGTCATTAAAGCAGGCATTGAAGATTTTCATTTCCACGATCTCCGACAATACCTTTGACACAAGGCTTGTTCAGAATGGGGTTGACCTCTATAAAGTTAAGGAGCTTCTCGGTCATAAGACCATTAACATGACCATGAGGTATGCACACCATTTCCCTGAGAGTCTCAGATCAAGTGTTGAGGTTCTTGATAATTGCTACAATTTTGCTACACTAAAGGCTAAGGAAGTTTGACCTATGGCAAAATATCCTTTAAAATTAATTATGCCGGAGTGGCGGAATTGGTAGACGCAAGGGA
>JBFMAM010000308.1:0-2658 GCA_040755805.1 Nitrospirota bacterium | reverse complement strand
CCCAGTCTGAGTCGGAGTCTGCAAAAATGAATTATGAGAGAGAAGTTAAGGTAGAAAACAAAGGGAGTTCTTTGGATTCGAGACATAATTACCTTTTGTTTATAAAGAGTGGTATTATATTTTTGGGCGGGATTATTGTTTTATCGTTAATTTTGTTATAACCTTAAAAAGAGTCGTGCAGTTTAGGTTATAATTTATAAAAGCTTTGCCAAAATAAATAGTTAGGAGGAGATGCTATGAACATAAAAAGTGGATTTTTCATGGTTTTTTCATTAGTTATTACCTTCTTGCATGCCTTACATGCTGAGGACTGGCTTCAATATAAGTTTGATTCTCGTCATTCAGGCGATGTTCCAGCACGAGATGTTAGCCTTCCACTAGGGTTAGTGGGCGCTGTTCCCTTAACAGATGCAATTTTTACATCGCCTGTAATATGTGACGGAAAGGTGTATGTGGTGGATGGTTCCGGTGTGCTGTTTTGCATTGATGCTGCAAATTTAAATATAGTGTGGAAATTTTCAAGTGGTGGAGGCAGTGTCAACTGCAACAATGTTTCTTCGCCAGCTATTTCTGGTACTTATGTTCATTTTGGGACAACAGCAGGCTCCTACTATGTACTGGATAAATCAAGCGGTGATATTGTCAAAGAGATTCGCTGTGGCGATCCAATCTTCAGCTGTCCTGTTGTCTCTAATGATAGGGTATATTTTTCAACCCTTGGGGCAAGGGTATATGCACTTGAGCCAAATGGCAAAATCTGCTGGATGTTGGACTTAGTCAAAGAGTTGATGCCGAATGCTGCGCAAGGGAGTCGTTGGAGTGGAGCCGGAAAACAGCGTGAATTAATGTTTATGGTAACAAATGATATGGCAGTGTATGACAATATTCTGGTTATTCCGGCAGGTCATTCCCTTGTTTGGCTTGAAGATATTGGAGGTAGTGCCACTATTTATTGGAAGCTCTCTCACTCATGGACATCAATATTTGGTATCTCCTTTGGTATGAGTATAGCTGAAGATGGAGATGTATACAGACAATATCATGCTTCAGATATATACAGTGGATTACAAATAGCCCATGCAAAGTCTGATATTGTAACAGATGTTCATGGGACAAAGATCAAGTGGGGCACGGAGCATCCAGGGTATTGCTCTGTGAGTTTACGCGGCAAGAGTGTATACCGATGTCGCTTACAAAAGGATAGTGCTTTTTGTGTGCACCCCAATGGCATTGTCCCAATAGAGCTTGGTGGTGAAGCGTCAATTTCATCACCAATTCTTCTTAAAGATTTAGCTGTATATGGCGGCATGGATGGGAGGCTTTATGTAGTACCTTTACAACCTGCAAGTGGCAATATATGGACATTTGAGACTGGCTTTGGAAAAACTATTTCGGCCCCTTGTGCTGTGTGTGATGGGAAGATATATTTTGGCTGTGAGGATGGGTACTTGTATGTTTTGGGACCGGGTGGAGCGGCTCTTTTGCCAGGCAATGACCTTGAATTATGTAAGATAAGAAGTCAAATCCAGAACACCTATTCTGATTCCAGGTATGATTGGTACACGCCCTTTCGTGATTTTCAAAACAGCTCTTCAGCCAGTGACCAAGGTGTGAAAGAGCCATTTAAGATTAAATGGATTCGCAGGTATGAAGGTATGATGTACCAGCTTAGCTGTGCTGGAGGGGGTAGGGTTTATACGCATACTTCAGAGGGACAGATATTTGCTGTGGAGCAGGAGACAGGCAGGTTGTTGTGGCGTAGATATTTCCCCGAGACAACGGTTTCCTATACCAGTCCATGTTATTATAAAGGGCGAGTTTTTGTTCCTCAAGCTGGTGTAAAGAAAAGCTTGCTTCGCTGTTTAGATGCATCAGAAGGCAAGCTTTTATGGGAGGCGCCTATTAGTGGCCAGCCTGCTTATTATAGGCCACAATCACCCACTATTTATAAGGATAAAGTTATTTATATGTTCAGCACAGCCAAGTGTGACGTATTAGGATTATCCTGCTGGGTATCATGGAACTATCCACATAGTGGGGCAAAACCTTTGGTTAGGGCATGGGATTTTGAGACAGGCAAAGAGCTTTGGACACAAGATTTTTCCGAGCTAAACTTTATTGGAGGAGATGCTTCCAGCCTTTGCTTATTGGGGGATACACTTTATTATACTTGCCATTTAGGGGAGGAAAAGTCTGGTATAATTGCCGCAATTGATCCAAGTAACGGTGATATCATTTGGTCGAGAGAAGATCATAAAGTAGGAGTTTTTTCTACAATTTCCGGTGACAATGGGCGACTTTATTTGGGCGGTAATAATATGATGTGCCTTGATGCACGTAACGGCTCATTAATCTGGACTTCTATTGGAGGCAATACTTCTCCAATTTCTGTAAGCGATAAACATGTCTTTTTATTTGAGCGTAAGGGAACTGGTTTTCTTGTAGATAAGAATACTGGAAATGTTTTAAAAACTGCAGGCAGTGGACTATGTAATTGGTTTACTCTTGCCTACCCTTATATTTTTTCTTCACAATTGGATATATGGAATATCCAAGATGAAAAGCATATTAGTAGCGGACCGACTATTAATCATTCCGAATGTGGCGGAGCAATAGTATCAAATGGCCGTATTTTTTATACAAGCTTTACGGGTGGAT
>JBFMAM010000307.1:0-2671 GCA_040755805.1 Nitrospirota bacterium | reverse complement strand
AGCTCACTGAAGGGCAACAATCTCCTTGTAGAGACAGAGGGTTTTAAAAAGGGTCTATTCTACAGTTTTAAATCTAATGGCATTATGCTTAAAAAGTCTAATAATATACTCCTTTCCATAGAAAATGTGGTTGGAAGGATTAATCCGCTATCCCTGTTTATGATGAAGCTCACCCTCTCCTTTAATGGGAATATCGGTGGTGGCAAGATTATCGGGGAGGTTGATCTCCTTAAAAGAAAGAATCAAGTTAATATTAGTATTGATAGTGCGAATGTAGATGAAATACCATTTTTTGCAATCATTGGTCTAAGCGGCAAAGGGGTCCTGTCTGGTGAGCTCCGCTTTAGAGATAGATCTGGCGATCTCAGATTTTCTATAAAGGATACAAGATTTGAAGGCAGATCGTTTTCCGGGGTTACTGTCCCTATGGGTATCTTTCACAATGCAAGAGGTGCAATGGTCATCAATGGCGATACGGTCAAAGTCAGCTCCTTTTCGCTGGAAGGTGAAGGTATTTATGCAAGGGCTAAGGGAGATATAAGAGGGGGTTTTATGGACCTGACAATGGAGATTATGCGTGATTCATCCTTTACAGGTGAGACCCATATCTTTTCGATGATAGAGAGTTACAAGGTTTCTCCCGGTTATTATGTGATCCCAATAAAGAGCAATATATCCTTTTAATATCGTGATAACCACAGAGGACACAGAGAAATATTTTGATAATGAATTACCCTATGATTAAAAATATCTTCGTGCTCTCTGTGGTTTTAGAATTATATCTTTTCTATAGTAGTTTGAAGATTTTAGGGGTTTTTGGCATACTGATAGCAGTCTTAAAATTTGAACAAATTTTCGGAGCAAACAATTATGCAAACTCAAAGGGTAACAGGAAAAGGATTCACGGTGAAGCAAAGAAAAAAGCTAAGGCCTGACTGGGACGAATACTTTATTGGCATTGCAAAGGCAGTCTCAACAAGGGCCACCTGCCTGAGAAGAAGATTCGGTGCAGTTGTTACAAAAGACAACATCATTGTAAGTACTGGCTATAATGGTGCTCCTTCAGGAATAAAGGACTGCCTTGAGGTAGGTAAATGTACGAGGAGAGAGCTCCAGATCCCTCATGGTGAGAGATATGAACTCTGCCACAGTGTTCATGCAGAGGCAAATGCGATTATTCGTGCATCTGTTGATGAATTAAGGGGCTCTACAATATATATATCAGGCGTTGATGATAAAAGTAGCGAATGTTATTCTGAACCCTGCATGATGTGTAAGAGGATGATTCTAAACTCAAGGATAGCAAGAGTTGTTTATTCAGATGGGAATAACGGATTTCTGGTTGTTAACCCTAATAAATGGCTAAAGAAAAGGATTTAGAGGGAAAATTACGAAGACTGTTCTTGTAACTGGATGTGCTGGTTTTATCGGATGGAAAGTCTCGGAGAGATTGCTTGAGGAGAATATGAATGTTGTGGGCGTGGATAACCTTAATGATTATTATGATCCACGGCTAAAAGAATGGAGACTTAAACAGCTAAGAGCAAAGAGCTTAGAGCTCAGAGCTAAGATCGAATTTCATTTTCATCAATGTGATATAAGCAGTTTTGATGCAATAAAAACAATATTCACCAATTATAGATTAGATGCTGTCATCAATCTCGCTGCAAGGGCAGGGGTGAGGGCATCTATAGAAGACCCATGGGTTTATCTCGATACCAATGTAAAAGGTACTTTAAATCTTCTCGAGTGTTGCAAAGAGTTTGGTGTTAATAAATTTGTTTTAGCATCAACCTCGAGCATTTATGGTCTTAATGGGTTACCTTTCAGAGAGATAGACAGGACCGATTCTCCTTTAGCACCCTATTCTGCGACCAAAAAGGGTGCTGAAGTTCTCTGTTACAGCTACCATTATCTGTACGGCATCGATATAAGCATACCGAGATACTTTACAGTCTATGGCCCTGCAGGAAGACCTGACATGAGCATATTTATATTCATAAAAAATATAGATAATGGTATCCCTATAACTGTGTTTGGAGACGGCAAACAACAGAGAGACTTCTCGTATGTAAATGATATAGCTGATGGAACATTGAAATGTCTTCAGCCTTTTGGATATGAAATATTCAACCTTGGTAGTGACAACCCTGTCGAACTAATGTATGTGATAAACCTGATAGAAGATGCCCTTGGTAAAAAAGCTATTATGAAGTTTTTACCCCGACATCCTGCTGATATTTTTGCGACATGGGCATATATTGAAAAGTCTGAAGAGAAGTTGAACTGGTATCCAAAGACCACAATAGAAGAAGGTATCAAGAAAACTGTCGAATGGTATCTCAAAAACAAGGAGTTTGTAAATAGCCTTAAGGGTCCATAGCGTCCTATATCCCAACTTTCAAACAGCTACTTTTGCTCGTTTTGAATAATAATCTCTTTAAAATCTATTTCAGCCTCTTTTTTCAAGAAGTTCATAAATTTGTTTTGCCAGTTTCAGTTGCTCTTCCCCATCTAAACCAATTTTACTTTCTAACAAATTGAAACATCTGTTGATTTCTGAGTCTTGCTTTCTTAGTTTGGCTATTTTTTCGTTTTGATTTCTTATTTCAAGGTCTAATTCTCGTAGGTCAATCTTTAAATCAAATTTTTGATTAAAGAATTTAAGGAC
>JBFMAM010000306.1:0-2675 GCA_040755805.1 Nitrospirota bacterium | reverse complement strand
ACCGTCAGAGCCTACTAACCTCAGAGGTTCTTTGTGTCTAAACGATGGGGGTTCACTCCAAAGAGAAATAACGCAGACTATGAACTTAATGATTCAAGCTTTAATAAAAATACCTGTGCTTTATACTGTAGTATGGCTGAAGCTTTGTTTAATCAGTTAGATTCTATTGATAAACAATCACTTAAAAAGGGGCTCATTCAGTATGCCAAACTTATCAACGAACCTTATAACTTATAGGCTTCGTCGCTATAATAATATTTTCTTCAGAAGGAATTTCAGATGCCACTACCACCATTAGTTAAAACACTTATTGAAAAGAAGGTAGATGAATTCTGCAGAAGGAGAGTTCCTGAGCATGCCCAAGATCAAGTGAAGCTTTCCTATAAATTCAGAGGCAACAGCGTTACTATCTTTGAAAACAGGGCACCTTGGTGGGAAGGCATGAAGGAATGGACTTCAATGGCAATCGCTCGGATGAGATATGATGAAAAGACAGGAAAATGGACTCTCTACCGTGCTGATAGAAATGACAAGTGGCATGAGTATTATGACATTGAACCAACAAAGAATATAGACAAACTCCTAAACGAGATAGATGAAGACCCCACAGGAATTTTCTGGGGATAATAAAAAGGGGGAAATATGATACCACGTTATACACGGCCTGAGATGGGAAGGCTATGGGATATTGAGACCAAATATCAGAAATGGCTTGATGTAGAGATTGCTGTATGCGAGGCATGGTCAGAGCTTGGCGAGATTCCAAAGGATGCCCTGAGGACAATCAAGAAAAAGGCAAGATTTGATGTCCAGAAGATTGACGAGATAGAGAAGGTTGTGAAACATGATGTCATAGCATTCCTTACATCAGTGGCTCAGAACATAGGTACTGAGTCGAGATTCATCCATAAAGGGTTGACCTCATCAGATATACTGGATACAGCTCTGGCCCTCATTATGCGCGAGGCTTCTGATATTATCATCAAAGATATTCAAGAACTAATGGATGTTCTAAAAAGGCAGGCATATAAATATAAAGACACGCCAATGATAGGCAGGAGCCACGGTGTCCATGCAGAACCAATGACATTCGGTCTTAAATTTGCACTCTGGTATGAGGATATGAGGAGAAACCTCGAAAGGATGAAGGGGGCAAAGGAGATAATAAGCGTAGGAAAGCTTTCTGGTGCGGTTGGTACATTCTCGAATATCCCACCTGCGATTGAAGAGAAGGTATGTAAAAAACTTGGCCTGAGGCCCGAACCTGTTGCAACACAGATAGTCCAGAGGGACAGACATGCAGAGTATCTTGTAACCCTTGCACTCATTGCAGCTTCCATAGAAAAGATAACTGTTGAGATAAGACATCTCCAGAGATCAGAGGTCCTCGAGGTAGAAGAACCGTTCATGGCAGGTCAGAAAGGCTCATCAGCAATGCCTCATAAGCGGAATCCTGTTGGTTGTGAAAACCTCTCTGGCCTTGCAAGGCTCGTAAGGTCAAATGCCATGGCAGCCCTCGAAAATATTGCTTTATGGCATGAAAGGGATATCTCGCACTCTTCTGTTGAACGTGTGATAATCCCTGATAGTTCAATACTCACTGATTATATGCTCGATAGACTAAAAGGAATTATCGAGGGACTTCAGGTCTATCCAAAGAGGATGAAAGAGAATATGTTCAAAAGTTACGGCCTTTATAATTCACAGAGAGTAATGCTTGCTCTTACAGAAAAGGGTCTCAGCCGTGAAGTTGCATATGATATTGTGCAGAAGAATGCAATGAAGAGCTGGAAAGAGGGGGTTGATTTCAAGAGATTATTATTAAAGGACAAGGAGGTTAAAAAATATCTCCAGGCAAAAGAGATCGGGGAAATCTTTGACCTCACCTATTATCTGAAGAATGTGGATTATATCTTTAAAAGGGTTTTCGGAAAATAATCAGGTCACCCCTCAGTAAAGGGTGATATTTTGGACGTAACACTGCCACAACCTCTTTTAGGTTTTCTTATTCTTTTAGAATTATTCTAAAAAGTAAATACTTGCTGTTTTTAGAAAAAAGTAATTAGCAAGATTAAAGACCTCACCAGGCCATCTCTCATTATAGAGGGTAAGACTGGATTTCTTGGGTCCAAATATGATTTAGTTAAAAGTTTAATCAAGGTCTTTGTGGTTGATATTTGAATGTCTATTATACCTTAAATATTGCAACCCTATTTGTAGTATTATGGAAATATAATCATTGAATTCAGTGTGTTAAAAGTGTTACACTTTCAATAGAAGGAGGTAGAATAATATGCCAGCAAAAAACCCAAGGATCAATGTGGTGTTAGAAGAGCCACTTTATAAAAGTATTCAGTATCTTGCGGGAAAAGACGGGGTGTCACTTTCATTAAAAGTCCGTGATCTGATAAAGGAGGCATTAGAATTACATGAGGATGAAGCTCTTTCTCGATTTGCCGAACAGAGGGAAAAGACATTTGTCAGGTCAAAGTCTCTAACACATAAAGAGGTCTGGTAGATGCCATTTAATTTAAGGTACCATCCAGATGTAAAGGATATCGACCTACCAAAACTCGATGAGAAAATGAAAAACCGAATCAGGAAGGCGATTGAGAGTCGTTTAACAATAGCACCGCATCAATATGGAGAGCCACTCAGAAGAACCCTTAAAGGGT
>JBFMAM010000305.1:0-2706 GCA_040755805.1 Nitrospirota bacterium | reverse complement strand
AAAGGCACTTGCAGCAGGCGCCCACTCTGTAATGATAGGGAGCCTGTTTGCAGGGACAGATGAATCTCCAGGGGAAATAGTGCTCTTCCAGGGCCGTAGTTATAAGGTATACAGGGGAATGGGTTCCATTGGTGCAATGGAGCAGGGTTCAAAGGACAGATATATGCAGGCAGGTATAGAATCAACAAAGCTCGTACCAGAGGGCGTAGAAGGCAGGGTACCATATAAAGGACCTCTTTCTCAGAGCGTTAATCAGTTAATCGGCGGATTGCGTTCAGGAATGGGCTACTGTGGATGTAGAAACCTCGATGACCTCAGGGAAAAAGCAAGATTCATAAGGATTACTAATGCAGGTCTTAGAGAAAGCCATGTCCACGATGTTATCATAACAAAAGAAGCCCCGAATTATAGGACAGAATGGTGAAAAGCACGATACAAGATGCAGGATACAAGATGCAAGATAAAAGATGTTTTATCATATATCATGAATCGTGAATCATGAATCCCCAAGAAAAGATTCTCGTCCTTGATTTTGGCTCCCAGTATACCCAGCTAATTGCGAGACGTGTGAGAGAAAACAGTGTCTACTCAGAGATATTCCCATTTAATGCCTCAATCGAAAAGATAAAGAATTTCAATCCAAAAGGAATAATCCTTTCAGGCGGCCCATCAAGCGTTTATGATACAGGTGCACCGATCCCTGACCTCAGGATATTTGAACTCGGTATACCTGCACTCGGTATCTGTTATGGCATGCAGCTTATGGCACATCTGTTCGGTGGAAAGGTTGCAAGGGCAGCGAAAAGGGAATACGGCCGCGCTGAACTTATAATTGATGACGATTCCGATTTGCTCAAAAGTATTGGCCAAAAACTCGAAACTCGAAACTCGAAACTCGAAACTGTTGTCTGGATGAGCCATGGGGACAGGATTGAGCAATGCCCTGATAGATTTAAACCGATAGCCCATACAACTAATTCACCCATTGCGGCGATGGCAAATAAAAAGAGGAGATTTTATGCCTTACAGTTTCACCCCGAGGTTGTACACACCCCAAGGGGATTTGAGATTTTAAAAAACTTTTTATTCAAAATATGTGGATGTAAACCTGAATGGACCATAAGGTCTTTTATAGAGACAGCCACAAGAGAGATAAAAGAGAAGGTTAGAAATAAAAAGGTTGTATGCGGTATAAGTGGTGGGGTGGATTCTACTGTTACAGCGGTACTGGTGCATAGAGCTGTGGGCGAACAACTTACATGTATCTTTGTGGACAATGGGGTCTTAAGGGCAGGAGAGTCAAAGAAGGTTGAAGAGACACTTAGAAGGCACTTCCATATGAATATAAACTGCGTTGATGCCTCTGAGAGGTTTTTAAAAAAACTGGAATGTATTACTGACCCAGAGAAAAAGAGAAAAATAATAGGCAATGAATTCATAAGGGTTTTTGAGGCTGAGGCAAAGAAGATCAAAGGGGTTAAGTTTCTTGCACAGGGGACATTATACCCTGATGTCATAGAGAGTATTCCTTTTCGGGGCCCATCGGCTACCATAAAAAGCCATCATAATGTTGGAGGGCTTATGAAAAGGATGAAGTTAAGACTCATAGAACCTCTCAGGGAATTATTCAAGGACGAGGTTCGACTTCTTGGAAAAGAACTTGGCATACCTGATGAGATAATAAAACGTCATCCATTTCCAGGGCCTGGCCTCGCTATAAGGATCATTGGTGAAGTGACACCGCAGAGGTGTGATATACTGAGAAAGGCAGATGTTATAGTCTTGGAGGAGATAAAAAATGCAGGGCTTTATATAGACCTCTGGCAGGCATTTGCTGTGCTTCTGCCTGTTAAAAGTGTGGGAGTGATGGGGGATGAGAGGACATACGAGAATGTTATTGCTGTCAGGGCAGTTAAGAGCCTTGATGGTATGACCGCTGACTGGGCAAGGATACCTTATGATGTTCTGGAAAAGGTATCAAATAGGATAATAAATGAGGTAAAAGGGGTTAACAGGGTAGTCTATGATATAAGCTCAAAACCGCCGAGCACGATAGAGTGGGAGTAAAAAATGAAAAATGAAAAATTTTATTGGACTTATGAGATTGCCACGTCATCCCCAAAAAGCATTCGGGGGACTCCTCGCAATGACATGAAAGTAGTGTCATTACTTAATTTGTCATTGCGAGCCGAAGGCGAAGCAATCTCATATTTTAAATTTTGAATTGTAATTTTAAATTTTTCTTTTTGCATTTTGAATTTATGGACATAAAAAAGTATCTTAAAGAAAAACGTGAACTTATAGACTCATACCTGGAATCATATTTCGGCATTCCATCATCACCTTCTGTACTTAATGAGGCAATGAGATATTCGCTCTTTGCAGGTGGCAAGAGAATACGCCCTATACTTGCACTTGCATCATATGAGGCATGTGGAGGGAATCCAGAAAATATCATATCCTATGCCTCGGCATTAGAACTAATACACACATATTCTCTTATACATGATGACCTACCTGCAATGGACAATGATGAATTGAGGCGCGGGAAACCGACAAGCCATAGGGTATTCGGGGAGGCGATGGCTATACTTGCAGGTGATGCCTTTCTTACAGAGGCATTCTACATGCTATCAAATTCTAATCCCCCCTACCCCCCTTTACTAAAGGGGGGTGTGGGGGGATTATTGATTCCGCACTCTGCTA
>JBFMAM010000304.1:0-2719 GCA_040755805.1 Nitrospirota bacterium | reverse complement strand
TGACAGAAAGCAAAAAGGGTCATTCCCACGAATCCGCCTTAGGCGGAGGGAATCCAGAGATTAATAAAACGAGACATAAAAAGACTAAGAAGTGGAGGACACAGAGGGAAGGGAATTAAAAATCATCTAAGTTATGGATAATTAAAAGAATCTCTGTGTTCTCTGTGGTTAAGTTTTGACAATACACAAATTTATAAGGGGGTGTTTTATGAAGGTTATTACTGAAAAAATCATCAATGGAAAGACCATGAGGCTCGTTCAGGGAGACATTACCGAGAGAGATGTAGATGCAATAGTAAACGCAGCCAATTCATACCTCCAGCATGGTGGTGGAGTCGCAGGTGCTATCGTAAGAAAAGGAGGGCAGGTTATTCAGGAAGAGAGTAACAAAATCGGTTTTGTCCCTGTTGGCAACGCTGCAATTACAGGTGCTGGCAGGCTTCCATGCAAATATGTAATCCATGCAGTTGGTCCGAGGATGGGCGAAGGAGATGAGGATAATAAACTAAAAAATGCTGTTTTGAACAGTCTCAAGCTTGCCTCTAATAAAGGCTTAAAGAGCATATCTATGCCTGCAATAAGCTCTGGTATCTTTGGATTCCCCAAGGATAGATGCGCCGAGATATTGGTAAGAGAGGCACTGAATTATCTAAAAGAAAATCCAAATAGCAGCCTTGAATTGATTGAATTCTGTGTTTATGATGACCGCACAATGGAATACTTTAAGAAGGAGTTTGATAAAATCAGTTAGGTTATTGAGACTGTTTGTTATACTGTATCCTTATTTCGTAGGCAATACTTGCATGGCCAGAGGCAAGGGCATCAATTTTTCCACTACAAACGAGTTTTCCATTTCCCGACTTCTTATGATTTCTAATCATATCGGTAATCACTGAAGTTAAATCAAAACCTCCGTTAACACATTCTTTTATCATACATTCCATATTAAAATAGGCATAACTGGTAGGGAAGACATTAACAGTACGCACCATAAGAACCGGATTTAATGCTTTCTGGTAGTATATCATATGAATAACTATGCCTGAAACTTCAGGAAAGCGGTCGGAAACCAAACCAGCTGCAAGCCTGCGCTGTTTGTTCTGTTCCATCCTTTCCACATAATTTTGTTTGTGAGCCATTTTACCTTTTAAGTCTCAGAATGAACTTATCCTCAGCAAAAAAGGCCACAAAGCTAAAAGTCTTTGTGGCCTTATCAGTTACAAAAACTTCTGAAACTTTAAAAATAAATTAACATATTTGAGAATAAAAAGTAAACCACGTTAGAAGCATAAAGATTTAGCATTCTACCTGTCCTCCATGATATAATAACAATTGTAAAACCAAGGAGGGCATATTGGCAAAACATGCTGGAGCATATAGAAGTGAAAAGAGAAGAAAAGAACTGTCCCGCCAGAAAAAACAGGAAGAGAAAAGACAACGGCGTTTTAACAAAAAAGTCAGTGCTCAACAGGATACCAAGCTGATAGATTCAGAGTACAAAGACAAAGAACGATAGGGTTAAAGGGTAAAGTTTGTTTTTGCTAAATGAGGCTGGAAATTTAATAACTGCTGTATCTTTTCCTGCACCTCTTCAGGCGTAAGGATAGACCCGCCAGGTCTTCCATAAAACAATACTTCGGATCTTCCGTTGATTGCCAGTTTTACATCCTCAACCATCTGGCCAGCATTCATCTCTATTGTAATAAACCGCCTATTTTCTCCAGCAAGCATGAAGAGTTCTTTTTCAGGAAATGGAAAGAGTGTAATTGGTCTGAAAAGGCCAACTCTAAAACCTTCACGCCTGAGCCTCCTTACAGAAAACAGGGCAATCCTTGCAGCAATTCCAAATGCAACTATTAAAACCTCAGAGTCTTCGGTATGATAACTTTCAAACCTCACCTCTTTATCTCTCATCCTTTTATACTTTCTCTGAAGCAGATTGTTTCTAATTTCAAGTTCACCCTCTCCCATATAAAGGGACTTTATTACCCGTGGTTGCCTATTCTTACATCCATCGAGCACCCAGTTTTTTTCAGGAAACTCTGGTTTTACGTATGGCGTTGGATAAAAAGGCTCCATCATCTGTCCAATAACACCATCTCCGAGTATCATTACAGGATTTCTATATTCGTCTGCCTTATCAAAGGCAAGCATCGTGAGATCCCATACTTCCTGAAGGTTATAAGGTGCATACACAAGTAGTTTATAGTCACCATGTCCTCCACCCTTGACCGCCTGAAAATAATCTGCCTGACTACCAGAGATATTACCTAAGCCGGGTCCGCCTCTCTGTATGTTGACTATGACAGCGGGGAGCTCTGCTCCTGCAAGGTATGATATCGCCTCCTGTTTCAGGCTTATCCCGGGGCTACTTGACGAGGTCATGGCCCTTGCACCTGCAGCAGATGCTCCGTAGACCATATTTATTGCAGCAAGTTCACTTTCAGCCTGAATAAATACACCACCTACCTCGGGCATCCTCCACGACATATACTCAGGTATCTCATTCTGGGGAGTTATTGGATATCCTGCATAGAAGCGGCAACCTGCATTTATTGCAGCCTCTGCAATTGCTTCATTGCCTTTCATAAGAATTTTTTGATTCACGCTGGAAATTATAACACAAAAATCCTTAATCTGCTCAATAACTAATACCCCGAATTTGACAAAAACTTTACCCTTCCTTTATGATTTTCTTTGTTCAGGCAAAGGAAATTGT
>JBFMAM010000303.1:0-2735 GCA_040755805.1 Nitrospirota bacterium | reverse complement strand
GAACTAAAACATAAGGTGAGGTTTATAGCAAGTAGACAGAATACAGTAGACAGCATACAGGGTAATCTTTTCGACTTAACCCTTCCTGCCCTCATGTTATCCAATCAACAAATAGCCATAAGTTATGAGCCTGAGACAGTAGAAGATCAGGAGATAATCAACTCCTATGGAGGATTAGACAACACGCCTGCATATCTTGTGAGGCTGAGGCCGGTTTTGAAAGTAAACGGAGAGAGGATAGTTGTTGCTAAAGATGGTTTGCCGATGGGAGAAGATTATAACATCACAATGGAACTTATATCGCCAAATGGGGTAGAGAGGATAGAAAATACCCACATCATGGGAAACCTCTCAGCAATCGGAATAGTTGCACAAAAAGCTATCAGCGATCAGCTTTCAGCAGTCAGCGAAGAAGACGATGCAGAAACGATACTTCGTAAGGAGGCAATCAACTACATAGACCGGTGGAATCAGGCAGAGGAAGAGTTTGCTTCCCTTCTGCATCTTACAATCATAAGGCCGATACCGACGTTTGTAACAATTGGAGGAGTGGTAGATGTTACCTATCTTCTCGACACACCACATGGATTCGAATGGAAGGGGGTATTCATCGATGCAGATTTGAAAGCAATTGAGGCTGTTGCGAGTTCCGAGTTCCGAGTTGCGAGTGAAAAGGAAAAGACTTTTATGCAACTGTCTGCCCTTCAAGGCTCAATCCTTGAAAATAGAATATTTGAAGATGATTTTCAGGTGGAATCAATCTCTACTGCCAAGCTTTTCCAACTCGCAACCCGCAACATGCAACCCGCAACAGAGATATTGACGATAGATAAAACAAACATTGCTTCAATACTACCGACTCTCTCTTTTGATGAAAATATCAAAGAAGACATAACCAACTCCGTCAATCAAAATCTTACAATCCGCATTCCGCAATCCGAAATCACTTTTGAAGACTGGACAGGTATTGGCTATATCAAGGAAGACCCAAATACAGGCGAATCAGGCTATATGCTTTCAGGCATGATAGCAGGAGGAATGACAGCGTGGAGGATTGATAAGTGGCCTGAGTATTATCTTGAGAGACTCAGGAATCCCTATTCAGAGCCGGCAAATTATGACCCAGCTTCAGCCAAGTACATACAGAAGATAACAAATACTGATTTACAGAAAGGTAAGGTAGGAGAATCTTTACCTCAGCCTCTTCAGGTAGTGGTCTTTGATAACAAGGGGAGGCCTGTCAAAGGTGTGGATGTCATCTTTACCATAAAGGCAGGAGGAGGCAAATTCAGCAATGGCCTAACAAGCATAACGGTTAAGACAGATTTTAGAGGAATTGCCTCTGCAATATTAACACTTGGACAGAAGACCTCTGATGATCCGACCTACTGGTGGGAGACAGGATATGCCTATAGCCAGCAGGTTGGAGAGAACATCATAGATACATCATTTGCCTCAGGCATGGGTACTACAACACCCTTTACAGCCTATGGATTCCCTAAGGAGCCGTCCCAGATAAAGAAGACCTATGGAGATGGTACGCGGCGTGCAATACTGACTTTTTCAGGATTTATATCAGTAGTTATTGAAGATGAATATGGCAATCCAATATCAAACCTCCCAGTAGATTTTGAGACGCTGGATGCAAGGCTAAATACTGATCTTCCTAATTGTGATAAACCTTATCTTGATACAAGACAGGCCCTAATAACAACCACAGATGACCCATGTATAAAGAACTCGCCAACATATAATGAATGTCCGAATGCAAAATCAACCATAGATATAATGACGAGTAGTAAAGGTGCAGCGGTACAGGTAATCCTGGGAGGCACACCTGATGCGGTATACCCCATAACAGCCACATGCATAGATACTAAATGTAAATCTTTAAGTACAACCTTCAACCTTTATAGCTACTACCAGGATGACTGTGATGAAACAGATGCACCATTAAATCAACTCGTTATTCAGTATATATACCCAGCAGACCCTTATGGGAACAACATAAATGCGGGAAAAACAGGAACAACGATACCAGTGATGGCAAAGATCTTCTATTTAAGAGAGGGAGAGACAGAGATAGATGAAACCCTCCAATGCAATGGTAGTACAATGACATGCACAAAGATAGCCGGCAACAGGCAATACTCCATAGACACCAATTTCAAATCATCCACCGTGACCTTTACTGGACAGGCAGGAGCTTCACAGGGTAATGGAATATACACATCTACCTATACCCTATCTCCAGGGCTTAACGATATCTCCATAAATGCCACAGCAACAATAGGCACAAGGAAATCAAACAACAGTTGTTCAGGCTGCAGAACTGTAAATGAAGACATCACAAAGAACGTCAGCACAACAATGAGGGTTTATGGCGTAGACATTCAGATAGACCCCGTACCCATCATCCTCATAGATGAGAATGGATACACAAAGCAGGACTACAGCATAACTTACGCAATCAACCCTTCAGAATACCAGGCACTAACAGCTTATGCCATGATTTATAAAAATGGAGAAAAAGACCCTATAGTATCCATTCCAACAGAAACAATAGGCAAAGGCAAAGCTACAATCTCAAGAGGCTTCCAGTTTGACATAAACAGCACCTATGAGATGGAGGTGGTATTGAATTATGGAACAGGGGTTGAAATAAGGAGTGATAGGAAAAAGATTCCAGTAGCTGAGATAAATGTGGTGAATGATGACAGCGAGGTAATCAAGCC
>JBFMAM010000302.1:0-2753 GCA_040755805.1 Nitrospirota bacterium | reverse complement strand
TAAAGAATCTTCATAGCCCACCAGTAGATTGGGGTGCTTGATTATAGGCAGCTCTGCTATTATCTCGTCCAGGTCCCCTGGACTTAGCTTTGCAGCTCAACCAGATGCCCGAACTTTTTCAGTAAGATTGAAGGATTCTTGCGCTTTAATCATTTTATCAATTATATCTTGCTATGCCTTAGACTTCAAGAAAGAGATGAATACGTCTTTTTCAGGGCCATGGAAAGGGCCCTTGGCAGATGTATTATGATCTCTGAAACCTGTGCGCCCGGCGTGGGCTGGGCGAGCTCGCCTGCCAGGCGGTTAATCTTTGCAGCAATGAAGGCTGCCTCTCCAATTGCATACCCTCCATGAATCAGGGCTGAGACGATGCCGGTCAGGGTATCACCGGTGCCTCCTATAGCCTCAAGTGACTCTACATAAGGTTCTTCGATGGTAGCCACAATCTTTCCCTGGCTACATATATAGTCTTTTTCTCCCTTAACGATCATTATCTTTGAGGCATTCTCACCCTGATAGGCCCTGGAGATTAGAGAGGGGACATTATTTTCCTCATGGCAGATAAATCCTCTCGTATAAAAAGGGTGAGGAGCCATATCATCAGCAAGAAAGGCAAGCTCCCCTATGTCTGGTGTAAAGAGGTCATAAGAAGGGGCATACCCGCTCATCTTTGCCACATACATAAATCCGGCATCCGCAATGAGTATGGGACGCTCTGACTTTTTTTCAATAGCCCAGAAGACCTGATTATGCCAGTTGACATTAGGCATGAGATAATGAAAGGTGAGTACCTTGGCTGGAAGGTCAGCAAGTCTATTCTTTAAATATTCATAAAGTCTTCGACTTCCGTCACCTAAACCAATGTCGCCCACTGTAAACCCAATAGGCGGAGAAAGTCCTAACTCTGCACAAACAATGGCCGCTGTCCCTGCCATGGCCTGAAAGCCACGGTGAAGAGAAAAGGAATCCTCTCCGATGGTAAGATTACCATCCCTTATAAAAACCTCTCCCGAAATAACAGGAAGGTTCTGCCATGGGATTGTACCAATCAAAGCGAGCATTTCTTTTTCAGTTCCTCATAGGCCATATGCAAGGCATAGGCGCAGAGTGTATGTCCGATCTCCTTTGGAGAAGGGGCCTCTCTCAGGGTTTTTCCAACCAGCTCCTCAGACACATAAGGAACATCAGGACAGCCGCCCCCGGAGATATTTACAATCTTTAAAGTATTTTTCTCCACGGTCATTTTCATATTGGCAGCCCGTACCATAATATAGTCTCCGTAATCCTTGATCCTGAGTAAATCTATTGGCTTAAGTAAAGGGCTATCCACTGGAACCATTTCAACCGGAGGAATCCTGTTTTCCTTAAGGATCCTAAGGATATTGAGTTGTTCCACCAAAGGGAATTCAATGACGAGATCGCAGCCCATTCGAAGCTCAGGGGGTGGCCCCATAACACGGACGTCCCATCCTCTTTTCTTCAGAATCGTTTCCGCCCGGATGACCTCACTCGTATTATGAAAGACGAGAAAACCCCGATCAGGACGTTTCCCCTCCTTTCTTTCTTTTTTGGTTTTAAATAGGGGCAAGATTACTCCTTCCTAAGGAGGAGAATATATCCCGAATCATGTGGCCTGACCTCTACCACTTCCCATCCCTCACTTTTTGCCAGGCGGCCTATATTCTCACGAGATGTATCTGTATCAACCATCACCTCAAAAATACCTCTCTTTAGCTCCTTCATCTTTTTGTGTGCCAGTATCACTGGCTGGGGACAGGAAAGCCCCCTTGCATCAACCTGTTCAGCCATATAACCTCCTTATTTGATTTTTCGTATTGTCAAAACTTAACCACAGAGAACACAGAGAAAATATTAAATATCAATATGTTATGGGAAATTCTATCTCCTCCCCCTCTGTGCACTCTATTTTCGTCATTCCCCGATTTAATCGGGGAATCCAGTTCCTTTTTTCTGGATTGTCCGATCAAGTCGGACAATGACAAGAGAAAAACTTCCAACACCCTCCAGCTTATCAGTATTTTCCTCCAAAGAAAATTCTTTTTAGAGAACACTGAGAAAACCTCTGTGCCCTCTGTGGTTTCATATTTTCCTCTCTTTTTCATAAAACTTTTGACATTACCTGATTTTCTCTCTCATAGTGATGCCCATGTAAAAACATACTAAGAGTCCGGTAATTACAGCCAGTGGCCCATAAAACCCGACACCAGCTGGTGAGCTCGCCAGAGAGAAATTATGGGCAAAACCTGCCCCGAAGATCATACCGAGCACAAACATTGCAGCATCGCCATCCCCTTCACCCGCCATAAATAGCTGCCTTCCCGGACAACCTCCAGCCAGTGCAAAGGCGAGGCCTGCTAAAGACATACCTAAGAAATTCCAGAGGTGGTTAGTGTGAGCCACTGGCTGTCCTACAAACCCGGCGTGAAATTGACCGAGAGCGAGGTTGGTTACGAATGCTGCTACCAGTAAGGCAACTCCACCATATGCGAGATGGAAATTCCTGATTAGGATGATATCCCGAATGGCGCCCATAAGACAAAATCGAGTCCTCTGGGCCAGAAACCCTATAGCTAATCCAACAATAATGGAAAAAGCTATAGGGGCGTGCATAGAGCCAGGACCCTTTTCACTGAAAAATATAGGTCCTGATTTCCCGCCATCGCCCATCAGCGGGGCAAAGATCAGAAAGGCAAAAAGGCTGGCCATAATCAGGGGTAGTATCCAGCCTACAG
>JBFMAM010000301.1:0-2771 GCA_040755805.1 Nitrospirota bacterium | reverse complement strand
TCCGCCTAAGGCGGATTAACACTATTAGGAAACATGCATCTTTTTAGAGAACACTGAGAAAACCTCTGTGCCCTCTGTGGTTTCATATTTTCCTCTCTTTTTCATAAAACTTTTGACATTACCTCTTTGTCCCGAAAATCCCTTTTGTGACAGGTCAGGCCGCCCGCCTGAGGCGGGGCGGATGTCACTACCTGTGTGTGGGGTAGTATCGGGTTAATTCGGTGACCATCTGGGCCCAAATGCCCTCATATTTTTAGGAGTAATTCGCTTCTGGGATTCTCCATTTGCCTTCATGATATATATACCCTTGACCCCATCTCTATCCGAAGAGAATGTGATATATCTTCCATCAGGAGAAAATGAGGGGTCTTCGTTATTTCCTTGGGTTGTAAGGTGTGTCAGTCCTGTGCTATCAGGGTTAACTATGAATATCTGATTTGTTGTCTCCCGCCTTCCTGAAAAGACAATCCTGTCACCCTTCGGAGACCATGATGGAGAGGTATTATAGGAGCCTTCAAAGGTTATTCTCCTTACATCTGAACCATCTTTGCGCATCGCGTAAATCTGGGGGCTTCCACCTCTGTCTGAAACAAATGCGATGTATTTACCATCGGGAGACACGGCAGGTGATACTTCGGTGCTGTAAGATGAGGTCAATTTTATTATATTATTTTCTTTCAGATCCATAATATAAAGGTCTGGGTTTCCGTCCTTTGAAGAGGAGAAGATAAAATCATTTCCCTCGGGTAAAAGATCTCCAACCATATTTGTGCCCTTTGAGAAAAAGACCCTCCTTTCTGTCATCTTTGTAAAGTCTAACAAATATATTTCCCATTGTCTATTTCTTTCAACAGAATAGATGAGTTTTGTGCCATCTCTTGACCAGCGGGGAGAAAGGATGATATCTCCTTTTACTCCTGTCCTTGTAACCCTGTTTCCATCCCAATCCATAATATTGATACTTCTTCCACCTTCCTCTTCTGCAACAAATACTATCCTTGACCTGAAGATGCCTGTTTCACCTGTAAGCGCGTTATAAATATCGTTTGCAATGGTATGTGAAAGTGGTCTGATAAGTTCTCTCTCAGCTTTATATTCTTTTTTAAATATCTCTTTCTCTTCGAAGACGTCGTAAAGGGATACCGTCACAGTTAAATCTTTATCCTCTTTAATATAGCCTTTAACGACCGCTTCTGCTCCGATAGGGATCCAGTTCCGAGGGTTAAACGGCCGGGATGGGTCTTCTATATAAGCAGCCCTATCTATATGTTCAAAAAGTCCTGTATATTCGAGGTCATCCCTGATAATGTCTGATATTTCTATACCCGATGGCCCAGAAAATTCCTGTATTGCAACAGGGAGTTTCTTAAATGCAGGCGAGTTGATATCAATATAGACCTTAGCCTCGGCTACAAATCCCCCCATCCCCCCTTTAGTAAAGAGGGGCGAAGGGGGATTACTAAAGGGGAACTCAGGTGGATTTAAAGTGAAAAGTGAAAGGCAGAAAAAAATTATTAAAACTTTTAACTTTAAACTTTTAACTTTCAAGTTTTCCTTCATGGACTGAACCTCACTCCTATCTCTATCTCATAAGGGGGCGGTGATAGCGGGCTTGCCTTTGTGAGCGCCCTGATTGCTGACCTGTCAAAAATGGGGTTGCCTGAACTTTTCTCTATCTTCTGCGCAGTAACTGAACCGTCCTTCATTATTCTAACAGAGATAATCACTTCTAAGTTCTTCTGACCTGTATCAGGAAAGACCCACTGCTGCCATATTTCCCTTCTTATCTTTGAATAATAGTCATCGAATAAAGTCCTCTTTCCTGTATAAAGAGAGGTTGTCTCTGAATTATCCTTGTGGTCATCACTGGCTTTAAACGAGATGATTGAGCGGAATCTGACTATTCGTTCCACCTTCTTCTTGGCTGCGATGGCAGATATTTTTTCCTCTACCGTCTTCTCCTCTTTTTTAGTTATCTTTTTTATCTCCTGCTTGGTAATATCTTCCATAGCAACAGCATCACTTACGGATTTAGAGGTCTCTGCACTTCCTACTGCTTCAGTCTCTTTCAACATCTCCGGGCCGAGAAGGCTGACGGTATAAGAGGCTGGGGTTATAGGATAATTGGATTGCTTTAATATTAGGAAGGCTATCAAAATTACTATAAGGTGGAGGGCGAATGATAGGGCGGTTGTTTTCTGGAGGCTTGGTTCCCTCATCTAAGGCTTATCTTGGGCTCGGTAATCATACCGAGCTTTTCTATCCCTGCCTCCTTTATCTCACCCATGACCTCGACAACAAAACCGTATGGTACATCTTTATCAGCCCTTAGAAAGACATTTGGATTGATCCTACTTATCGCCTCGAGTTTACGCCTCATCTCTGTAATAGAAACAGGATTTTCATTCATATAGATACTCCTGTCTTTCTTTATAACCAGTACTATCCTCTCCTCAGGCAAAAGATCCTTGCCTTTAGCCTTCGGGAGATTCACATCTATCCCCTGTTGAAGAAGGGGGACTGTCACCATAAAGATGACAAGTAGGACAAGCATGACATCCACAAATGGTGTAACATTTATTTCTGAAAGGACATTCCTGTTTCTATTTGTTTTCATGTATTCTGTATAGAAAATTATAAACCACAGCGCTCTGTGGTTAATCAAGTTTTTCGTTCATGCATAGGAAATTATAAACCACAGAGGCACTGAGACACAGAGATTTAAGAACATAAATTTTAAAAAACTTATAAATTATTTTTATCTTTTCTCT
>JBFMAM010000300.1:0-2776 GCA_040755805.1 Nitrospirota bacterium | reverse complement strand
CTCTGCCCCTTAGGCTCTGGTATTGTATCACCGAACTCCTTAGCTGTATCAATCCACAATTGAATTGCTTCCTTGGCATTTTTTAATGCGTCTTCCGGAGTGTCTCCATGCGCCATACACCCTGGAAGCTCAGGAACTTCTGCTATAAAAGCCTCGTCTTCGCTGCTCCAGTAAATAATAGTTCAGGGCGAGCATAAGCTGAAAGGCACAAGTTTCAGTGTGCTTGTTTTTCTTCATTCAAAACGCTATCTTGTGCCTATGAGAGACAATTCAATCCAGAGCCTTTTCACAAGGAACTGGATTCCGGCTGGAGCCTGTCCCTGCAGGTAGTAAGCAGGGAACCTGCCGGAATGATGACAGCTTTAAAGGTATTTCGGGTCAATGACAAATAAAAGAAGTCAAATGCCCAGAGAAATGATGAAAGAAAAATTATTATTCGCCAGACAGGATGAGATTTAATGTTTAAAAGCCCTCTGGCCTGTGAAGACCATGGTCACCTTTGGTTTCGCCTCATTACAGGCGATTATGGATTCAAAATCTCTGTCAGAACCACCTGGGTTCACAATTCCTGTGACACCTTCTTTAATTCCAACATCAACTCCATCCCTGAATGGAAAGAATGCATCAGAGACCATTACAGATCCTATAAGTCCACCTTTCTTCTTCTTTGTCTCTTTATCTATTTCACGGAGTGCATTCTTATCCCTTTTGCCCTTCTTCACATCAAGCTCAAATGTCTTATAAGGTATACCATATCTTCTAAAGCATACGGCATCTGCATATTTTTGATATGCCTTGAAGACTGCGATCTCAGCCACACCTACCCTGTCCTGCTCCCCTGTCCCGATACCAACCGTCACACCATCTTTGACATAGATAACAGAGTTTGATGTAATACCCTGCTCTACATTCCAGCCAAATAGCATATCAGCATATTCCCTTTCAGTTGGCGTCCTTTCTATAACATATTCTTTACCCTGATATGTTGCCTTTGCAGGCAAGAAATCTTCCTTTGTCCTGATTTTGTTTATTGGAGACTGCTGCACAACTATACCACCGTCAATTAAAGACTTGAAATCAACAAAGCGTACTGTTTTATATTTCTCTAACTCATAAATCCTGCTGATCCTGATAATCCTGAGATTCTTTCTTTTTGATAAGATATTGATGGTTCCTTCCTCAAACTCAGGTGCGGCTACAACCTCGAGGTAGTTGCTGCTGACCATCTCTGCTGTTTCTTTATCCATCGCCCTGTTCACAACAAGACAGCCACCAAAGGCTGCTATCCGGTCTGCCATATTTGCCCTATCATAGGCATCAGCCAATGTCTCACCGTATGCAGCACCACACGGATTATTATGTTTTAAGATTACAGCTGCAGGGCGGTCTATTAAATATTTAATAATATTCAATCCATTATCGAGGTCAGTCAGATTTGTCTTTCCAGGATGTTTACCTGCCTGAATCATATCCTCTTCAGTAATACTGCTAACAAGGCCATTCCCTGGCTGGATAAACTGGCAACTTCCGAGTATCAAATTCCCGTTAATCAATTCATAAAGTGCAGCCTCCTGCTCAGGATTTTCACCATAACGTAGGCCTTTCTCGATCAATTCCCCTGTCTTATCATCGGGTATCTTCCATGCCCTCTTTCTGTAAATCAGGGTCTGATCCCCGAATTTAATTACCATCTCAGCAGGGAAATGGTCTTCCATAATAGTTCGGTACATCTTTTTAATCTCTGACATAAAAGAACCTCCTTCTTTTAAATCATCAATGACCAAAGACCTCTTAGTCATTAGTCAGTAGTCATTTGTCATTGACCAGTGACCACTGACCAGTGACTATCTTAAAATTATGCACTCATATCCAGCATTATAGTTCAATCCTCTCTGTCTTAATTTCAAGAGTTCTTGAATGGCAAAATCATCAGCATACTTTTCAACCCTCGAATAAATGTCTTTGAGCATTTGCCTTCTTAACCATGATCGCCGTCCGCCTGATAAGGAATGATTTACCACAGCAGTGAAGTAGCACTCGTTCCCTGCCCTCCTTGTATGTCCTATTTCATGAAGGAAAAGAAATGTATAAAGCTCATCAGGTTTAATTTCCACTCCTAATTGCTTATTCAGGCGTTGACATACAGATTCACGATCCAGTTCCGGATTAAGATAGACATCATAACCTCCGTTACATCCCTTAGATAGGGTATTGTAGGCGAGTTTGCCCTTACTCCATTTTCCATCAATATCACCCTCAATGCCTATATAATCAATATTGTATTCATTTGCATATCTCAGCATTGTCTGAAAATCTATGAGGCTATGAAAGAACTTGATTTTTTCCAGTATCTCTGAAACACGCTTAACAAATATACCTTTGTATGTTCTTGGCATTTCAACATCTAAAGTACCTAAAAGGGGTAGTCTAAGCAAGAGCATCCTTTCATCAAGTCTATCTACCTTGATTCCCTTAAATCTCAGTATAAAATAAACAAAACCTATTCCGATTATTAACCCGAGGATAAGGGTAAAAAGGGGAGAAATTCCTTGCACCATCATAAACATCACCTCTTTATTCATTAACATGAATTACGAATGTAGCCGCAACCTTTAGGAGGTTATAGATTCGAGAGAAACCAAGAGAAAAGGTCAGGCAGAGCTATTGGTGGCCACTAAAATATTTTAGGCGGAATATATTGATGACCCCCTTCTATAACCTCTATCCCTGCCTTCTCCTTCACAGCCTTCAAGATGTCATCTTTCCTTGGGCAAAA
>JBFMAM010000299.1:0-2779 GCA_040755805.1 Nitrospirota bacterium | reverse complement strand
CATCTCAAATGCCCCTCTCCTTTGGCCCCGACCTTGCAAAAGCAGTATCAAATGCAATCCAGACCATTAAATTCATAGAAACAGAGGCAAGCACAAGTTTAGAGGTTGTTAAAAAGAAAGAGACTTTGTAGCAAAAGGAAGTAATTAACAAACTTCAGCCCTTTAAGACTATTGGAGACCTATGGACTGCTACGCTGTCAGGACTCAACCTTGATGAATTTATTTATCATAAGCTTGCAAGATATCTTGTTTATCCTCCAAAGGCAAAAACAAAAGAGGGGAAGGAATTCGAGGAAGAATGGGAGAAAATAGGAAAAGAATTAAAAGGGATTAAAGAACAGACTATCCCATTCCACTGGGAGCTTGAATTTCCCGATGTCTTTTTTGATAAAAATGGAAACAGAAAAGAAAATCCGGGATTTGATGCTATACTTGGCAATCCTCCTTATATCTCAACACAAAGTTCGAGCGGATTTGCTTATAGAAAAGGTCTTGAATATCTTTTCAGATTCATTGATGACTTGTATGTCCATTTTGTTTTCCAAGGATTTAATCTTCTCAGGGAAGGTGGGCTGTTCGGCTTTATAGTCTCAGATACATTTTTTACCCTTGGCACAAAGCATAGGCTGAGAGAGCTATTCCAGGATTTTCGCCTTACTTGCCTTGGTCAGTGTGACCCATTCAAAGCCACTGTTGACGCTGCTATCTTTGTAGTAGAAAAGGATAAAGCAACAGAGGTTGACGAACTTATTTTTATACAAGCAAGAAATGAGACAGATGCAAGCAAGCCAGAAACTGAGTTAATAAATCTCGTAAAGGGAATGCCTGAATTTGAAAGAGGAAAGGAGGCTTTTAAATGTAATGGCAAGGAATATCCTGTATATCATGCAAGACAGGGCTGTCTAAGGCTCCACAGGACAAACGTTGAACCTTATAGAAAGGCTCTAAAACAGTCATTCTTTGAACCTACAGATTCAATTGTCCGTCTATATAACCGATTCATGGAGCCGATAACCAAATTGGTTAATAAATGGTGGGACAAGATAGAGACATCCAAAAAGTTTGCCCAACATAAAGACGAGATATTTAAATACCATAAAGCTCTTAAGCCAGGGGATATAACACTTGTAGGGTTAATTGCTGAAGGTGGGCAGGGGATGAGAACTGCAAATAATGGGAGATTTTTAGGATATATTGAAGGATCAGAGCAGGCAGATAAATTACTTGAAAGGCGGAAGGAATTGATTCAGAAGTGGAGCAATCATCCTCAGGTAAAACCTATATTCAAAACTCTTTTAGACAACAATAATGGAGATTTTGAGTCTGTTGTCGAGCCTTTAAAGAATAAATTTCATCAAATAAGAGAGCTTGGACTCAAAAGAGGAGAGATTTATCGAATAGTTAACCAGTTGGAAATAGCAAATCCTTATTTATGGGATGAATCCACATGCGGGAGAGTAATAGAAGAAGGACTTGAAGGCATACAGACATGGGTTCCTTTTAGAAAGGGAGACCCTGAAGGAAATAAATGGACGGATAATGAGCCGCTTTTTATTAACTGGTCAAGGGAAAATGCTGAATATCTGAGTAAGGCTCCAGAGGCTCGTTGGCAGGGGACTGCATTCTTTTTTACGGAGGGGGTCACCTATACACTTCTTGGAAATCACACATCTTTAAAAGCCAAGCTGCAACCAAAATGTGTGTTTGATGCAGGAGCATCAAGGCTTACACCTACCTATGAACCGATATCAATCTCATGTTTCTTGGCTATTTTAAATTCTGACCTTTTCAGTTTCATTATCAAGAAATTTATAAAAAATACTGCTGCCTTTGAAATAAGTGACCTAAGAATGTCACCTATAGTAATACCTGATAAAACTCTATCCTTAGAGTTAGAGACCCTTGCTAAAAGGGCAATTGAAGCAAAGGAGTTAACTTTCAAGAAAACACAGCCACCAGAGGAACTCATTGCTTACTGTCTAAAACTTGCTGAGAAGCAAAAGTCTGCACCTGAATATCTGCGGCCATCTAAGCAATTAAAACTCATAACAACCGCTGATGATTGCCTTAATATTATCGAACTCGCTGTCCACTGGGCTGTAGAGAAGTTATATGGAGTTGAAGGCTACGGGCCGTTTAATGAGTTTTAAAATTTTTGGGTTTGACTGTTTAAACAAAATTAAGCTAAAATTTGCTAATGCCAATTATATCTAAAACTGGTGATTATGAACTCAAAGAATTATGCGCTTTAATATCTCCTCCAGAAGTTGAGAGTTTTTGCAAGGAGCATGGGATAGAAAGAGCGCTTAAAACTTACATAAAAGTAGCTTATCGTATATTCAAAGATGCTTCTGAGATTACCCTGGTTTTATCTGAAGATCCTGAAATAGAAAATTATATTAAGGTCTGTTTTAATATAAAAATCAAGGCCGACATTCAATTTTTACTCCAGATGGACAGAGAGTTTTTTGAGGCCATCAATTCTATTATTCCTGATAATGAGAGAAACTTCTTTGTAAAAACATACGAAATCATTGAATGACGGGTAGAGATTTTCTAACCTTCGCTAAAACCCTCTATGCTTTAGATAATGAAGCAGCAAGAAGAACTTCCGTCAGTAGGGCATACTATGCACTTTATCATCATGTAAGAGAACATCTCATTTCATCGGGTATCCCTGTTACAACAAAGCCTGAAGAACATCAAAAAATGGTCAGATATCTGAAAAACTCGGGGATAGACGATGCTAAATATGTTGGTGAGCAGATGAATGATATTA
>JBFMAM010000298.1:0-2782 GCA_040755805.1 Nitrospirota bacterium | reverse complement strand
GGTGAATCTGTGGTTAAAGCAGTAATTTGCACAAGGCTCTATAATTAGAATGGAGCAACCAGGGAAGATTTTCAATCCAGATAAGGTTGTAATTTTACAAAAAAGAAGTTTGAGGTGTTTTTAAAACTAAAGTTTCAGAAATAATTATAGAAAAATGAATTTTTAACCACAGAGGCACTGAGACACAGAGGTCATGGAGAAAATAAAAATGCAAAATAAATGTGAATTTAAACTCTGTGTTCTCTGTGAACTCTGTGGCAAGATACTTATATGTCTGTTCTCAAAGAACATTTTTTAGACGGTGAATATAATTTGTGATATAATTCACCTATCTTTTCACAGGAGGTCTTCGATGGATCAAAAATTCTTTGAGGAACAATTTTCAGCATTAAGGGATCATTTGAATGCCAGATTCGACGGGCTTGAGAAGAGGATGGATGGGCTTGAAAAGAGGATGGACGGGCTTGAGAAGAGGATGGACGCAACAGAAAAGATCATTCACAAAATGGCTATCGAGATCGAAGCTATGCGGACGGATTTACGCTTAGTAGCAGAAGGACACGTGATGCTCGCAGAGAAATTCAGCAGGTTCGAGGCCGAATACATACGTCATGCAATCGAAATGAGACAGGATGTTCTCAACCTGTATAAATTGACATATGGTCAGCTCGAGCGCAGGGTAAAGGAATTAGAAACTGCAAGATAACAGTTATTGCTGCAATTTTTTCCACAATCCCTTTGCCGCTACATTCAATGTACTAATATAGGGACACTGAGCTTGTCTAAAAACTTACAAAATGTCACCCTGAACCTTGCCCTGAACTTGTTTCACGGGTCGTTTCAGGGTCTCTTAACGCATTGATTTTATTAGATGCTGAACTAAATTCAGCATGACAAATTGCGTTGAGGATTAAACGGCTCAGCAGCCAAAGCTTTGTTACCTTCGGATCAATGATGATTTCATCTTTTTCAAAATCAAGCTTAAGCCTCCAAGCCTGAAGTGTTTTCGCACCAATGATCACGCCGTTACTTAATCCCTCTATCACCATAAATTCATCGGAAAAACGATACTCACCAATATAGAAATTAAGGGTTACCCTTCCTTCGGAGGTAACTTTTTCACCCTCTTTAGCAGTGCTGAACTCCATAGGTTCCGGTAAAGGTAATATTATTTCTAAAGCCTCTGCTAACTTCGGATGGATACAAGAATATGTAGAACCCGAATCGAATATGGCCTCTTTTTCTATTTCACCCTTAGAACCTCTAAGCCTTATCTCTTTTACAATCACGGCCATGTTCGTTATCCCTCCTTCTCTTTATTTAAGTATATTAGCTCTGAGGTTACTTCTTCAACACTTTCCAATAAAATTCAGTTTCCAATAAAATTCAAGGACACTTCCAATACTGTCTGGAAGGGTTTACCACCCCACCCAGAAAGCCCCGTCCTGTGGACGGGGATGAATGGGTTATGTAAAAAAGAGCTATCTTCCTTTAACAAAGCCCCACCCTGTGGGTGGGGTGGTTCACTCCAGTATATAAAAAGTTTCAGATGCTATTCCGGGGGACAGTCCCCTTCAATTTGTTGCTATCCAAACCCTATTCTCATCAGCCCAATCATTCAACCAATACCAATGATCATCAAACTCCTCAACATCCTCTGCCGTATCTATAGAATTAACAATGTCCTTATACTCTTGTAAAGAATCGTCACTAAGACGCTGCTTAATTTCATTATAATAATTCCGCAACCTTGCAACTGTCTCATCCCTGAACCCTTGAAAGACCCCTGCCTTATCAACACCCTTTTTATCTTTATCATACTTTTTCCAGATATCAGCAACATCTATCCTTGCCAACCACTTCTGTTCAACCTTAGGGGGTTGTGGTGGTGTTTGTTGTATGGATGGTTGTAAAGGGGGTATCTTCGGAGATGGTCTTAGAGGTTGAATAGTCTTTGGAGGTGGAACACCGGGCCTGGCTAACCATAAGCTCCAGACTATAAGTTTGCTTATAGAACCTTTGTCGTTGTAATAAAGGATGTTAAAATTATGCTCCTGGACGAGATTCGTTATCCTCCGGATTGCATCCTCTATTTTTAAACTATCAAATCCGGTTGTGACCTTTCTAGTTGATGCTGATTCTATCTCTACATCAAATCCAGCCTTTTGCCCCAGGGAGAGCAGAAGCTTTTTAAACTCCACATTTTTCACTCTTATACTGACGAGATCGTTGTTGACGTTTATCTCCATAAATTCGTCTGGTTCTGGTTGGGGTTCTTGCATCTGGATGTTTTCTTCAGAAAATGAGGTTCCAGAGATAAAAAGGAGCAAAAACAGCGTAAACCCCGTTAGAAAGCTCGCTTTCATATTGCCCTTTCTCGATATTACAACTTTTTGGGAGATGAACATAAAGGTATAATAACACAAATGAGCGGAAGCATCTAAAATTTAGGCTTATAATTACGGTTCTTCTCCAATTTCGTTGCCAAAAAGACCTTTGCCAAACTTTTAACTCTTTGTAATTCTTAAGCATTTCCCTTGAATCCTTGACCTCTTGACCCCTTGAATCCCCATCATCTTACCAACTTTTTTGGAGATGATCCAAATTTTATAATGTTCACTCAAAGGGCACCCCTCGTTTGATTAACTTCTCCTTGCCTAAATTTTGGATGCTATCTTCATGAGAAAACCCCGCACCCCACTTTCGCGGGGGTGCGAGGACTGCGCGGGTGGGGCTTTCTGGGGCGCGGAGTAAAAAAATCTTGCAACATCCAGAATTAAAT
>JBFMAM010000297.1:0-2785 GCA_040755805.1 Nitrospirota bacterium | reverse complement strand
CTTTTACATGAGCAGAAAAGAACTTGCGATATTCAGAATTAGATGATAAACTTTAACCATGCCTACTATAACGGATGCTTATCCAATGGATGATAGGGCTTTTTGTTGGCTTCTCGGCCTTGATAACCACTGCTATGTGGGCAATCCTTTCGTTTGCGGTTAAATAAGAGAATCAGAGGCCTGAAAGCTTCGTAAGCATGGGAGGGGAATAAAATTATGGAAGCTCAGAAAAAGATTCTGATTTTGGGTATAGGTAACCTGCTTTTAAAAGACGAAGGGGTTGGTGTTCATGTTGTCGAAAGAATGAAGGATATGGCCCTACCTCCTGATGTAGAGGTTATGGATGGAGGAACCATGGGCTTTAACCTCCTCTATTATCTCGAGGGGAGAGAAAAGGTTATTGTTATTGATGCGGCGAAGGCAGGCAGCCCTCCGGGCACCCTTTATCGTTTTACCGACAAAGATCTTGCAGATAAAAGAGGGTTTTTTCGCACAGCCCATGATTTTGATTTCGTGGATGCCTTAAAGACAGCCCGTTTTTTAGGGCATAAACCTGAGGTCATCATTATTGGTGTTGAGCCTGAGGATATGAGTGATGGGCTTGAACTTTCTCCTGTGATAAAGGAAAAGATTCCCCGAATAATCGAACTCGTGATGAAAGAGATATGTTAGAAAGGGTAAAGTAAACCACCACACCTTTACAGGTGTGGCTTTTCCTATTACTGGCTTCGCCAGCAAATCATCCCATTCATCCCCGTCTTTACAGACAGGGCTTTCTGGTGTGGTGGTAAAGAGGTTACGGTAGGTAGAAGAAATAGACTTTTAAATAATTTTTATGATAACTTATCAATAAACCCCGCACCCCACTCTCGCGGGGTGCGAGGAACGTTGATTATTCAATCTACGTTCCGAGGACTGCGCGGGTGGGGCTTTCTGGGTGCGGGGTAAATTATAAGAGGAGGTTTATGATGAGGCTTTTGAAATATATTTTTGTCTTCCTTGCCTTTACATCTCTTATCATCCTTCTGAATCCTGATAGGTCCTTTTCCGAGGTTGCTGATTGCAAAATATGCCATAAATTTATGGCAAATAAAAAGTATGTCCATACAGCAATGCAGATGGGGTGCACATCGTGTCATACAGAGGCACACCAGAAAAAACAAAAATTTCCAAAAGGGCTCTCTGCTGCTTCTCAGGATTTATGTTATTTGTGCCATGATAAGTCAAAATTCGCAGGGAAAAATATCCATATGCCTGTTGTAAGCGGCATGTGTTCGAGCTGCCACGATGCGCATGATTCAGATGCTACAAAACTCCTGAAGCAGCCGCAGCCAGATATATGCTTTGGCTGTCATGACAGGAAGATTGTTGCAGGTAAATTTGTTCATGTTCCTGTTGCAGCAGGCCTCTGCACCTCCTGCCATGGGGCACATGTGAGTGAGAGCGCAGCCCTGCTTTCAAGGCCAATAAATAACCTCTGTATAACCTGCCATAAAGACCAGGCAACAGGAAGACATGTAGTGTCGGTTCCGGGAAAGAAATTTCATCCACTTAAGGGAGTGACAGACCCGAACTTTCCGGGAAAAACGATGAAGGTGCCAGACCCAAAAAACCCGGGAAAAGAGATAGAAGTGCCAGACCCAAAAAACCCGGGAAAAGAGATGAGCTGTGCAAGCTGCCATAATCCCCATTCATCGAATTTTGCTAAACTATTCCCTTCAGAGAAGCGATGCGGTAGATGCCATAAGGAGTTTTAATACGTAGCGTACAGCGGATAGCGTGTAGGATAGAACATAAACACACCATGCAGCGTGTATAGATGGAGACAAAAACATACACTGTATTTATTACAAGAAGAGGTTTCCAAACTCCTTGGTGCAATAATAAGAAGAATGGAAAAATCTTAGTGGAATTAGAGATGCTATGATTATATTTAAAAGACTACACGCTACACGCTATATACTAAAAACTATTTTATCACACGCTACACGCTATATACTATACGCTGTATTAATTTTCTTTGTGGGTTGTGCTGCTCCGCCTGAAAAACCCACAGGGGAATACATCTGGCCCTTACCCCCTGAAACACCGAGGATTAAGTGGCTTACAGAGTGGTCAAGCCGATACGACTTCAAAAAGCCAAATCCACTTCTCACCTTTCTTATAGGTGAAGAAAGGGTGGAGAGATTCAGGAGGCCGAATGGTGTTGTGGCTGATTCGACAGGAAATGTCTATGCCGCTGACTCGGAGCTCAGGCTAATATTTGTCTTTGACCAGGAGAAAAAGGGCTTGAGATTCTTGGGGGAAGGGACACTTGCTGGACCCATAGGGCTTGCGATAGATAACAAAAGGGGGATTATATTTGTTTCAGACTCAAGGTTTGACAAGGTATTTGGCCTTGATAAGAATACAGGGAAGGTTGTTATGTCTATGGGTGCGCCCGGTGAATTTAACAACCCATCAGGCATGGTCTTTGACGAAGAGAGAGACAGGCTTTATGTGGCAGACACCAAGAACCATATAGTGAGGGTCTTTGACAGGGATGGAAGACCCCTTTTCAAAATAGGGCAAAGGGGTAACAGTGACGGTGAGTTCAACTTTCCGAGCTATTTAGCCTTCAGAAATGGCAGACTCTATGTCGTTGATTCATTTAATTTCAGGGTTCAGATATTTGATTCTGAAGGGAATTTCCTTAAGAAATTCGGCAGATTAGGGGATGCCTCTGGCTTTTTCTCAAGGCCAAATGGTATAGGGGTAGACTCAGAGGGCCATGTCTATGTGGTGG
>JBFMAM010000296.1:0-2785 GCA_040755805.1 Nitrospirota bacterium | reverse complement strand
TTGCTGCCCCGTGTGCCTATGGATATTCTATTTCTCGTCATCAATCCCATAGAGTCTTTTTATAATTGCTATCAGGATATCTCTATCTTCGGAATCTTCTTTCAGTGCCGTAGTCGGTGGATGGATAAGCTTATTTATAATAGCAGAAGCCATATATTCAATGGCCTTTTTCTCTTTTTCTCCGATCTCTGGAATCTTATTTAAAAGCTTATCGAGTTCTTCTTTTTTAATCTCCTCTGCCTTTTCCCTCAGGGCGATAATGGTTGGCACAGAATCGAGGGAAGACTGCCATTTAAGAAAGGTCTCGATCTCTTCTTCAATTATCTTTTCTGCCTTCTCTGCCTCTTTCTGCCTTTCAAATATGTTTGCATCAACAACACCCTGTAAATCATCAATATTATATAGATATATATTATCCAGATCGTTAATTTCTGGGTCTATATTTCTCGGCACAGAGATATCAATAATGAAGGCTGGCCTCTGCTTTCTCTCCTTCATCACCTTCTGCATCTGGTTCTTCAGCAACACATATTTGGGGGCGCCTGTTGAACAGATAACTATATCAGCGCGTACCATCTCCTGGATAAACTCATCAAACTTAACTGGTCTCCCATTAAATTCCTTTGCAAGCTCGCAAGCGCGTTCATATGTCCTGTTTGATACAATAACCTCCTTCACACCATTGCTAATCAAATGCCTTGCTGCAAGTTCAGCCATCTCCCCTGCACCTAAAAGCATAAATACCCTCTTTGAGAGGTCGGTAAAGATCTTTTTTGCAAGTTCAACGGCTGCAAAGCTTATGGACACAGCATTTTCAGCAATTCTTGTTTTTGTCCTCACCCTCTTTGCAACAGAGATCGCCTTTTTCATTAGTCTGTTCAGAAGAACCCCTGTAGTCTTTTTCTCGAGGGCCAACTCAAATGCGTCTTTTAGTTGCCCAAGGATTTGAGGTTCACCGATGACCATGGAGTCGAGGCTCGATGCAACCCTGAAGATGTGTCTCACTGCATTTATATCATCATAGATATAAAGGGCATTATCAAGCGATCCTCTGTTTAAATTGTGAAATTCTGAGAGAAATGTCTTGATAGATTCAAATGCTTTTACAGTATCCCTGACATTCGCATAAAGCTCTACCCTGTTACAGGTGGACAGTATCATAGCCTCTTCTATATCAGGGAGTTCTTTGAACTTTATCAAGCCCTCTTCGAGCCTGGAGCCATTAAATGCCAATTTCTCCCTGACATCAACATCGGCAGTTTTATGATTGAGTCCTACTACAAAGACCTTCATAGAAAATACCTAAAATCCCCCCTGCCCCCCTTTATTAAAGGGGGGCAGGGGGGGATTACTATTTGAGTATGATCTGTCCATTTGTAAGATGTCTTAAAGGAACACATGAAGACCTTTTCGGAGTAATTTAATACCGAAAAAGGCGATAAGAATTGTTAGAAAACCGATTATAGATAATAGGGCCGCCCTTTTGCCTCTCCACCCTGCCGTAAGTCGGGCATGAAGCACAATGGCATAGATAAACCATGTTATAAGCGACCAGACCTCTCTCGTATCCCAATTCCAGTAACTTCCCCAGGCGCTCTCTGCCCATAAGGCACCTGTGATTATTGCAAGCGTAAGCAGGGGGAACCCCAGGGTTATCAGCCTGTAATTTACCTCGTCAAGAGTTTGAAGGCTCGGTAGTCTCTCGAATAACCCCCCGAGGTGTTTAGATTTCACATAGTGCTCCTGAACAAGGTACATGGTCCCTATTCCAGAGGCCAGGGCAAAGGCAGCATTGCCAAGAAAGGCAAGAACTGTATGTATTCCAAGCCAGTAACTCTGTAGCACAGGACTTAATGGTTTTATCTCTCTCGGCAGCATTGAGGATGAGAGCATCAGAACAAATACAATAGGCATTATAAAGGAGCAGAGTAGGCTGATCCTGTATCTAAATTGGAGGAAGAAAAAGATAAGGACTATACACCATGAAAAAAATGATGTTGCCTCATGGAAATTTGTTATAGGGATATGGCCGGCAGCAACATAACGATAAATAATGCTTATAGTGTGAATGGTAAAACCAATACCAGCCAGTGAAAGCATAATCCTTGACGTGATCTTTGTGCCTTTAAAGAGTTCTATAATACTGACTATAGTTGAGGAAAAATAAAAGGTCAGGGCAAGTTCAAATAATATTACCCCCATCAGAAACAACCAAGTTCGCAGTGTGTAATTTTTATGTTAAGCTCGTCAGCAGTCCTGCCAACCTCTTTATAAGAAACAGAGAGTTTCTCTGCAATCTCCCTAGCAATAGGGCAGGGAAGCCTACCATTAATAGCCTTTTTCTTAATCTCGTCTACTACCTTGCCTTTCATCGCAATAATAAATGTCTTTCAGATATATAAAAATATTACAATATTGAACTTTAAAAACTCAATTGAACTGTCGCTAGGGCTCTATCCCAATATCCTCAATCCCTAATCTGTTCCTCCTATTATCCTTTTTGCCTTAAGGAATTCCTTATCTTTTATGGACTCGAGGTAAACTTTTACGAGATCAAGGACATTTTTGTAAAGGAGAAAGTTAGAAGAAAGTTCCAGAAATAACTCCCTGTGACTGAATTCCGAAGCAATCCGGTAAGATTTCTTACCCTGTAATATATAATATTCAGAAAGGCTCGCATCAGGAATAACTATCCTGCCAAGGATAAACTCTTTGCCTCTTTTTCTAAAGAGGGTCTCAGGGAACATGCCGAGCATAAAGAGTGTATAATCCCCAATGTGTTTAT
>JBFMAM010000295.1:0-2810 GCA_040755805.1 Nitrospirota bacterium | reverse complement strand
ATCACAAAGGAAAATCGTTTTAACAGCTTTTCCAAGTTCTCCTAAAGCTTGATAGGTTGGATGCTTAAGATTATTTCGTGTGAAGCGTTTCAGTATAGCTTCGGTTTCTGCAGTACCCAGGCGCAAAGCTGTGGCGTACTTTATCATTTGATCATACTGCTGCCGTATCAAGTCCCAGTTTATTGGCCTTCTTAATACCGACTGTAAGTTAGGATAGTCCTCAGTCATGCCCGTTTCTGGTCGATAAAGCTTTTGTGAGTGAATACCTTTTAACCTGGGCATTAACTGATACCCAAGTAGATGGCAAAAGGCAAAGGCTACTTCGCTTTGCCCGTGAGAATCGACGTAATTTTTCTCTACCTCCATATCGGTACAATGCCTTAGCAAGCCCTCGATCATGGCAGCAACCTCTGACGAAGAACACGATTTAAGTTGTGAATAGATACAAGTCGAATTTTTCTCTACGTGCCAGTAAATCATCACGCCACGGCCCCGGTAACGGATATGCCATTCGGTCATGAGATTTTGGTCCCAGGCACCAAATTTTTTAGAATCTGAAGCACAAGAAGTTGTACCATCACCCCAAATTTCTTGCATTCGGACTCTAAAGATAGCGTTTACTACTTCCGCTATAGCATTTCTTAGGTTATCCCGATGAATGAACTTACGCCGTACATAAAGCAAGTCTTTGTATGATTCTTCATGTTTACCAGAGCTAATTCGCTTTAACCCAGTGTTCGTCCCAAGACCATATAAGGATAAAATCAAGCGTCTTTGTAATGTCTCCCGGTCTAATACCTCTCGGACTGCCGATGTTTTAAACCTTTCAGTAAAGGATATCCGGAGGTCGGTTTCCTTTAGGACATCCAATAAGCTTGTCATTGGCCAGCGCCGCAGCAATTCGGCTTTAATTCGCGTTAAATTTGCCGGTTCTGCTTGTGGTTCCAAAGGCGATACGGTTATCCAGCCGTTCCCTTTGTCAGTAATACGGACTTTCGGATTTTTAGGAAGCCCAACATTAAGGCATTCCAACCCTTCAATCATTGCCTGTTTTAATGAGTTTATGAAGGATTCTGCGTCCATTGGTTGATTAAGAGCTTTATAATTTTCTTCACGGCGTATATCGAAATCTGCGGGAAGATCTTCGTCCGGATTCCGGTACCGATTGGCACCTTTTACCCATACTTCTTTACAACGAAGGCGATCCCTTAATGCCTGAAGTGCACTGATTTCATAATTGATGCGGTTTATACGTTCCTGGCCTTTATCATCTTTCTCAATGATAAGCTCCTTATTTACAGAACGAATAACACCATGAACCGGAATATCCTCTGTCAAAGGGAAATAATGTACACTGGTATCAGCGTACTTCTTAATTAGTTCCAGTGCTTTAATGACAGGCCGGTGGACTTCGTTATTTGACCGGAATTGAAGAATGCCTAATATTTCAGGAATCATACGACGATAGTGCCTTCCATAGGATGAACGAATTATTGTGTGTACTTTCTCTCTATAGGCTGGCCCGGTATTCTTGAATTCCTTTACTAAGTCTTTTAATATTTGTTCGTTGACTACTGGATAGAGAACGTCTTTAATAATACCGTCCGGGTGTGCCAGTGCTGTCTGTGCTAGGTTAAACAGAATTCCTTGTTTATTACTGACCCTACGAAGGTCGTTAAGGATTTCCTTTTCAACCCTACGCTCTGCCCGGACTCCTATGCGGTGGATGATTTGGATAAGTAACTCTATGAGATTATCAGTGATTTCTAGACTTCGAAGATAAAAGAAAGCAGATAATAACGTATAACGTATTGGTTCTGGATGACGGCGTAACTCGCGGATATCCTCAGTCGCCACACGCTGTTTATACTTTTTCAGAACTTTATGGGGGACATCTCGATAGAGGTTATCAGGGAGATCAAGATTATTAATCGTTTTAAGCTTGTTAATCTCCTTAAAGACACTCTCTAATCCTGGCCTTCCTGGATCTGCCTTTAACTCATGAAAAGAAAGTTGGCCGTTATCCTCACCGGTTGGTTCATCTTCTTCCTCCCCCAAGAAGGCAATACTATCAATAAGAGCATCAAACTTAGCTAAAGATGCTTTGGGAAGCTTTTCATAGGTGGTATTAAAGAATTGATCCTCAAATTTAGAGATGGACGAGCGTACCAGTCTGTCGATACGGTCCGGAGTTGGAGGAACAATTTTTAGTTCCCGGAATCGGCTGTAAACCGTATCTTTGATATGTTCAAATTCATGGTCGTGATATAAGACATTCTTACATAACCAATCGGTTATGTCTTGACCGTCCTGTATTCTGTCCTCTCTAAAACCGAAATACTCCCGGATCTGCGTCCGGTGATATGTAATCGAACGTCCTGTCGAATACAGCTCTTGGGATGAATCAATTTGTTTAGCAATATAATTTATAACCACTTTTGGAACTTCATATTTGTGAGTAGGGAACCTGGCTTCAAATTGAAAAAACTTAAACAATACAGCAAATCCAATCCGAGTTTCACCAGACTTATTTCCTATCTGTTGCATTTCATGAGGCAGGAAGGTGAAATGTTCTATTAGTTCATCCAATTCCCAATTTCTCTTCATTATATCGCCCCCAAAGTAAAGTTCCTAAAATGACGAGAATAGGAACTTCTTGTGAGATTAAGTATATCTAATTAATGACACTAGCGTTGCATAAAACTTTCGCATAAATTAAAAGGTAATAATTGGAAGATATAATTGTATAATTTTGTAATTATTTGGGTGTATACACCAATTAACCCATTTTACTTTATGCTAAAGGAACA